>JANQNL010000190.1 GCA_028279585.1 Thermoplasmatota archaeon | reverse complement strand
TTCTGATTTCTCCTCGTACTGGATATCCTCGGCACCGATGACGAGATCGATGAACTCATTTATGACATCCAATTCAATGGTCCGCTTGTTGTTTCCTTCATTCGTCTCCGGCACATCATTCCTTGGATCAACGACGATCTCTGCATTGTGTATCCCAGTCACACCCATCCATTCCAGGGTGAGCTCACGTGAAAAGGTCGGGGGAAGGGCAAGGTACTGGCTGTCCACCTTCGTTCCATCTATGAAGAGCACCACATCTGCTGATGAGAAAACATTACCGCTATTCGTGAACTCTGCTGTGAATTTCACCATCCGGTTCGCAACCGGGGTTGCCGGTTCGACGGCCAGATAGTCCAGTGAAAAATCCACCTCGGGGATTACTTCAGTGAGCGGCAGGTCAAGGAAGCTCATAATGGTCCGTTCACCCCTCTCCATGGTAACGAGCAATTCGGGGGTTCCGTCATCATTGAGGTCGGTAATCACAGGCGAGGACTGCATGGCAGTTCCATAGCTCACGTTCCATACCGGTTCCCCAGTGTTATCGAAGGCATAGAACGTCCCATTGTTATCCCCCACAAGGATCTCCGGTTCCCCTGAGTTGATGTCCCCGAATGCTATCGAGGAGTATTGGATCTTGTCCAGTAACGGCTGCTTCCACTTCAGTGTCCCGTTGGAGTACAAGCAGTAGATGAAATCTGATACCGCCAGGATCTCCACCTCGTTATCACCATCGATATCCTTGGCCACAGGGGTGGAGAAGATGCTCATCCCCATGGTATAATGCCACAGCTCATTCCCGAGATTGTCGTAACAGAAAAGCGCATTGTTCGCCCCAAAGATCACCTCGGGCCGTCCTGCCTTATCGATATTGTAGGTAATGGGGGACGTGTACCGAAAGCCGGGTTTTTCCTTCCAGACCTCATTTCCATCGGAATCAAGCACCACGATACCCCCGTTCCCCGTTATTCCTAGGATCACTTCGGGACTGCTGTCGTCCACGATGTTCTCCACAACCGGGGTGCTTGTGATATCAAAGAACAATTCCACCTCTTTATATTCCCATAGTTCAGCACCCAGGGCATCGATGCATAGCAGTGAGGTGGTGGTGGCAATCCCCTGGGGGGTCTTTCCCACGCTTATGAGGATCTCCAATCCGGGTTTGGACGGTTGTATTTCAGAAATCGTGGGGAATGACTGTTCCGAGAACGAAGGAAGGGGAAACCTCCACTTCTCCAGACCCCCATGATCGAGGCAGTAGAGCATCGCTTCCTCTTCACCATCCTTGTCCACACCATTGGCAGCGAACACAACGTCAAGATCTCCATCCTTGTCCACATCGGCCACCGCCGGTGTGGAGATCTGTGTTGCATCAGCAGGGAATTCCCATAGGGTCTCCCAATCACCGGTCATCACCTTCAGTGAACCGCTGGCTGTGGCATAGATCACATCCATGACCCCATCATCGTCCAGATCGATGCTGATGGGATTGCTGTACACGGTGAATGTGGTCTCCTCCTCCCAGATCGGGATAGGGGAGAAGGTATTGCTGTCGTAGACCTCGGGATAGAACCCTGAATTGTTGTCATCCACCTGATACATTGCTGAGGTGGCACCCTCGGCGAGCGGGATCGTGATCGTGAGGAGGAGCATGAGGAAAACTGCGCTCCCCAAAAGGGTTTTCATGCTTTTCATAAGGCGTCCAATGGAGGTTAGTCCTATTTAAATTCTTTGAAAATCGCCGCTATATGCCCATATTCAATGAATTTACATGTATTTCATCAATGAATACTGGTCATGAAGTGCCACACCATAGTATCCACTCGTGATCGTAAAAAAATGAGGAAAAAAGAAGAAAAAGGAAAGGGACAAGCCCTTTCCAATTGGAGGGATTTGGGATACTCCTAGAAGGTCCTCCCATCAACCGTCGAACTGCTCCCTGAACCTCAGGATGTTCGCATCGCGCACGGAGGGATCCTTGGTATGTTCGTAGTCGATACCGAGTATCGCCGCGAGCAGTACCGCAGCATGGTCGCATACCCTGTTCTGGAACTCCTCGTCCACGGTTGCCGCTTCGCTGCCCCAGATCGGCGCACGCCGTCGATCATCGAGATAGGGCATGAGGTAGGGTACCGCGGACCGTCCCAGTGTGATCAGGTGCTTCCCTGCCTTACCGACATACTGGCCGGGAAGGCCCCACACGTTGTAGCTCCTGGCGTTCGCCAATGCCGCCACATAAATACTACAGCGGACATCGGCATCGATGTCGTGAAAGACATCTCTGTCCAGGGTGTGGATCGCTTCAAGGGCAAGGAATGCTGATTCGTCCCTTTGTGCGATGGCCTCTCTCAGAGAGGGCAGGATATCCCCTGGGTTCATGGCAACGATGGATTTGTAGGCCCTGGAGTTCCAGGGCTCACGACCCGACGTGGAGTCCTGCGCAAGCTCTGATACGAGATCCGAGATCCTGGTTTGTTCGTTTTCGGTATTGATGGTGGTCCACTCCTGAGATTTCCTTCCTCCGTCCTTAATGCAGTTCGGCAATATCTTCCTTGCCATCCTGGTTGTTCCAGTTCTCCCTGCAGGCCTTGAATGCATCCGAAGGCTCATCGATGGGGGTAGGTCCGTAGTCCGTTACACTTCCATCAGTTGCGTTGATGGTGAAGCCCCATGAAATGCCTGCGATCACGGTCCCGTTGCACGGTCCCTTGATGCAGATGACATAGGTCTCGAACTCGAAGGTAGCCCCAGAAGCGGCTGTCCAGCCGGGATCGTCGTACATCTCTGCACCCTGGGTGTCATTCCCGACCTGGTTGCCGGGGCGCATGGTACCGTCGTCGTTCATGCCGTAGTAGGGTTTCTCCTTGCCCTCGAGCCTATCAAGGGACCAGCCGTCGTCGGTTGCACGCTCCTCCTGCTCGTCGTGCGGATACGCACGCTCGCCATCCTTGTCCGTGATACGGACGATCTGGATGAAGGCGTACTCCTCGCAGCACCTACAGACATCCTCACCCATGGTGAACTCTATGGTGATGTTGTAGTGCGACCAGCAGACTCCTGAGGTTCTGTACGTGGCTCCACTGTCACCGGGGGTATAGGTGAAAGTCCCTGCCTCCGGGATGTTCCAGACATGCTTTCCATCCGGGAAGATCACCTGCATCTTTCCGTCCGGATAATACCAGAATTCAGTCCCATCGGGAAGAGTGCGAAGCTGCATTCCATCGGTGAAGATCCACCATTCGACGCCAGAGGGATAAATCCAGTGCTCTGTGCCATCAGGGTGAATCCAGTGCTCCGTGCCGTCGGGGAAGATCCAGTGCTCGATCCCGTCGACGTGTATCCAGTGCTCCATGCCGTCCGGATAGAGCCAGAGTTCAGTCCCATCCGGATACTCGAGATGCTGGGCCGGACCGAGGGGTATGTAGTCCACACCTTCAGCCACGAAGACCCAGTATGCGTGTCCGGCCCTGAGCTTGAACAGGAACGGATCGTCGCCTGGATACCAGGGTTCGTAGGTACCTCCCTCCACATGCCGTACGATGGCCTGGGTCACGGGAGCTCCTGCATAGAAGTCTATAAGTTCAGCGAACTCGCCAACCCACATGTCCTCCATGCTGTTCCATCCAACGAGGTTCCAGCATGGATCGAGACTTATGTACTCGCATCCGCCGCAGTCACCCACGATGGTGAAGTCGAACTCGAAGGGTGAGATGGACCAGACGTAGTAACCAATGCCCTCCTCGATGGGGAAGTCGTTACCGACATCATGGACCACGACGTACTCATCGAACATCTGGCCTTCGCCGCTTTCCCAGCGAACAACGTACTTGATGGCATTCTCACCGGCCTGATCGTTGATCTCACCGGCAAGGACGGAGGCTGTGTAATCCTCTCCAAGCGGGTTCATGCCCACGGCGATGGAGATAAGGTTCCATCCGTACTGGATGCTGATCACCTGTTCGCACGGATGCGGGTTCTCAGCCTTGCAGAACCAAATGTACACGGTGTCCTCATTGTACCTGCAGTGTTCGTCCCATACGACGACCTTGACCTCCACCATGCGCGGGCCTTCCGAGCACAGTGGATCCGGTATCAGAGAGGTATCCCACTCCACGATTGTGGACGTGTCTCCCTCACCGCTATAGATCAGACGCCAGTCGATGCCGTTCCAGGTGTAGTACCATTCCACATAGATGATCTCGTCACCGGTGGATTCCTCGAAGGCTAGATCGATGATGTGTCCTGGCCTGTAGTCCCAGCCCTGGATCGGATCAACGATGTGGGGCATCGGATCCGCCTCATCAACCTGGAAGGTGAAGCTGTTCACCTCTTCCTCGTTTCCAAGGCAGTCGATGGCATACCACTCGATGATATGCTCACTGTCACCGCTGATACAGCCGTAGATCTCGTCCAGTTCCACAAGGGTGAAGGGTCCTTCATACAGGATCCATTCGGTCCAGCCAGGATCTTCCGGATCCTGGACCTTAGTGCCCGGATACCAGATGCGGAACCAGATCTCGCAGACTCCAACACCGCCTTCACAACCCTCATCATAGGCTGTGATCTCGATCTCGGCATCCGGATAGATCCACATCATATCGAAGAGTTCGCAGTAACCCGGATACTCGAAGATCACATCGGATACCGGTGGCGTGTTGTCCACATAGTGGGTCTGGACATGGATCTCCTCGCGGTTCCCCAGCTTGTCGATGCTGAAGTACTCGATGATATGCTCGCATTCCTCATCGAATACGAAGTCACCGGACTCTCGCTCGGGCTCATGCTGGCTGTAGTAGATCCACCACCAGGCCTCTGTGACATCGTCCCAGTACACCTGCGGAAGACCTGCATCGGCCTCCCCGGGTGACCACATACCAGCGGTCCAGATCCTGTAGAGGGTCCAGTTGACACCGGAATAACATCCGATGACTTCTATAACAGCCGTGTCAATATCCGTGACGTTCCAGGTCTCGTTCACCACTTTAATGGCTACTGTGTACACACCTGCATCGTAGAAGACGTGCGAGGTAACGGGATCGGTGCCGTTGTAGTCCTCGTCGAAGGTGATACCATCATAGTCGAAGTCCCAAAGGTAGTAATCGATGAAGGATGCGGGATAAGATCCGGATCCATCAAGGATCACAGGTTCACTGACGCTGACTTCCTGATCGGGTCCTGCATCGGCGTGGATTGGGGCTGTGACCACTTCCTCGCTCATGATGAGCATTGCCCATGCGGTCCCCCATCCGTATCCATACGTATCACTGAGGGAGCCATCAGCAAGCTGATCGGCCACGACCTTGTCCTTGAAGTCCTCGTGCCAGTCGTTTGCTCCGATGAACTCGATCTCGGGATCGAACTCCTTGCATCCCTTGAACACCGCATACTTATAGTAGTAGTTGTTCGAGGAATACTGCGAGTAAATGGTGGCGAGATAGTCCAGACAGCGTGTCACATTGAAATCATCCTTTGGGACACCCTGCCAGGCAAGCTGAGCAAGACCTGCGCCCTGCATGGAGAAGTAGAGGGAGCTGGGGCCGGTATATCCGAAACCACCGCCGGCGGCCTGGGAGTAATCGGTCCATATCTTGTTCTCTACCTTCACAGCATCAAGGATAGCCTTACCCTTTGCTGGATCGACACCAACGTTCCATGGGGACAATTCGGCTGACATGAGACCCAGGGCAGGCCACTGTGAGACGGAGTTGTCGCTGCTGCCTCCCTGATTATTGTAGGCACCATATCTCCAGCCTCCGCGGCCGCTGCTGCTGTCGCACTGTGCCCATGCCATATACTGGGCCATCTCCTCCAGGACCTCCTGGTATGTGAGACCGAGGACGACGCCGTTCCCTACATCCACGACCGCGCTCGGTGTGAAGGTTCCCACGAGGGCCATCATCACCATGGGTGTGGTATAGAGCGGTCTGCTGGTATCCCAGTAGATGGCGGTCCCGTCACCGTCCCAGTCCGGATCCCCGATGTTGGTCTGAACACTGGTGGTCTGGCTCACTGCCCTGCTGAACAGGTAGTCGAAGGCGAGCTTCAGATATTCAGCATAGATGTCTGAATCGTAGCTGTTACCAGGCTTGTGACCGAAGTTCTCGAAGGCAAGGATCGAGGTTGCGGTGATGGAGTCGTAGTACGAACTATAGCTCGTCCATTTCCCATCGGTGTTCTGGGTGAGATACAGGTATCGCAGACCATCCTGGATGGCCTGTGCACGTTCGAGCTCTGTGCTTGACTCGAATACGTTGATTATCACCGAATCACTGTCCACATCCTCACCGGTCATGTTCTCAACTGTGAGAGTGGCAACATACGTACCGGCCTCTGCATATGCATGTGTGGTGGGGATGTAGTGGGCATGACCCCAGCCCGGATCATCAGCAACAGGTCCGGATACATCAGGTGTCAGATCACCGAAACTCCAGGTGTACATACCCGTGTGATCGGTATCGGACTCGGCCCAGTGGGCATTACCCCAGAGGGTGATGGTCTGTCCAGGTGTTGCATAGTACTCGGGCATGACGTTCACACGGATCGGGTCCTCGTCCGTTGCCTCGAAGGAGAACACGGTCTCGGAAGTGATGTAGTGCATCCAGTTGCCATACACATCATCCGCGATCATGATGGCATCGTCCAGGGAGTAGACCTCACCGCCGGTCTCATCTGCCATGTAAGCGAAGCTCTCCTCCTGCATACCTTCCGGAATTCCACAGTCGACGCCCATTATGGTGATATCTGCATCGTCCAGTTCACCCACGACGGTCTCGAAGTCGAGGTCGTCATCGGTCCCGACGATCATGTCCCTGCCGGGATCAGCGCCGGTGGATACATCGAAGAAGTCGCAGTCGTGGGGTACCTGGTCGCTGAAGAGCACCACATACTTGTTGGTGTTCTCGCGCCATCCGACATTGCAGCCGTTGAGGCTCTCATACAGGACACGTGAGATATCCTGCGGATTATCCCCGCCGTTGTAGAGGATCATACCGTCCACAAGCATCTCCACGAGCTCCAGGTCCGTGGTAATGCCGGTTTCGAGCATGTAGGGATAGTCACCATGGATACCATAGGTCGCTGCATAATCACAGGAGCTGTAATACCCATCATAGTCCACGAAGGTGATGAGACCGAATGCCGCATCCATGATGTTCATGTCGATGGAGTTCATGATCCTGGTGATGTTGTCCTTGACGTCCTCGAGCATGAGCATGCTGTATGAGAGATCGACGATGAACATCACATCGATGAGGTCCTTCTCCACCTCGGGCTCGGTCCAGAACTTCTGGGTCACGGGCGGCTTGTTGTCAACATAGTAGATCTGCTGATGGCCGTCCACGCGGTTCCCGATGCCGTCGATTGCCCACCAGTCCAGGTAGTGCTTGCAGTCGCCGTCCTCGGGGATCACCTCACCGAAGGTGAGCATGATATCCTCGTTCTCAGCACCCTGGCCGGTGTATTCGACACCGCCCCAGGTCACCTTGTAGTAGATGGTGTAGGTCCCGACCTGGCATTCGCCCTCATCCGAGCCGTTCAGCCAGATGGGGGTGTCCGAGGTCACGAACCTGCAGCCCGTCTCGTTGATGTACTGGGGCTGGCCGATCTCCTTGGTCACCTCGGGTGGGGTTGCATCGACGTAGAAGGTCTCGTTATCGATGATCCAGTTACCCAGGTAATCGATGGCCCTGATCTCCAGGAAGTGGGTACAGGATTCCTCGAAGACGATGAACTCCTCCCATGACATCCAGTCGCTCCAGACGCCAAGGTACCACCAGCGGTATTCCAGGGTCATGAGGCCCACACCGCCGAGACATCCGTCATCCTCGGCATAGGCATCGATCTCTGTGGTTCCACCGATGTACCAGTCACCTTCCTCCTCTGCCGGATACTTGGGTTCTCCCACACTCTTGTAGATGATGGGAGCCGTGCCGTCCACGTAGAAGAATATCTCCCACGGGATCTCGGCATTGCCAAGGGCATCCACGTTGAAGAAGACGAGCCAGTGCTCACAGTCCTCCTCCCAGGAGATCTCCTGGTCGGTGTATTCCCAGTACCACACTTCATTGTACATGATGGGGGTACCATACTCATCATCCTCTTCATCCATGGGATACCAGCCACCGTCGAACCAGTAACCGAAGTAGGTTATCTGGCCGCCGACGCCGTCGTTGCATCCATAGTCGGTACACTCGAGGGTGATGTAGGTATCGTAGTTGATCCAATAGCCCAGGAGGATCTCATCAACGATGAAATCGCCGTGGATATCGAAGTCGGATTCTGGTGGCGTTCCGTCGACCCAGAACTCGAGCTCCCATTCCTCCTCCATGTTCCAGAGCCAGTCGACGTTCAGGAAGTAGAGGGTATGGACGCAATCCTCGTCCCAGGAGATAGGCCCTTCATAGATCCAGTACCAGACGCCGTCGATCTCCACATCGCCGTCCTCTTCATCCATTGGATAGGAGACGTCCTCGAACTCGTAGCGCCAGAGGGTGAACATGACACCGATGCCGTCGTTGCAGCCGTAATCGGTGCACTCGATCCAGATCATGGTCTCATAATCGATCCACCAGAAGAGGTCCTCCTCGATCTGGTCCCCATAGCCGTCCTCGAAGCCCCATTCGGACTCGGGAGCGGTTCCGTCGACCCAGAACTCGATCTCCCATTCCTGCTCGATGTTCCAGAGAAGGTCCACGTTCAGGAAGTAGAGAATATGGACGCAGTCTTCCTGCCAGTTGATGACGGATTCATCGTAGATCCAGTAGAAGACACCGTCGATCTCGACATCGTAATTCTGATCGTCGGGATAGGACACGCCGTCATACTCGTAGCGCCAGAGGGTGAA
>JANQNL010000168.1 GCA_028279585.1 Thermoplasmatota archaeon | reverse complement strand
CGTAGGATTCCAGGGTCTGCTCGACCTTGTCCGGGTCTATACCGACCTTCTTGGCAAGCCATTCCTTGATGCCCTGACGGTCCACAGCGTCGATACCGAAGTATTCTGTGAACCTCTGCGAGGTCGTAAGTACCTTGGTGGAACCCTCACGACGGACCCGGATGAGCCCGAGCTCGTGGAGCTCCTTGACGTGGTCATAGACCTTTGAGCCTACCATCATCACAAGCTGTGACTGCCTGATGGGCTGGTGGTATGCGATGAGAGCAACGGTCTTGAGGACCTTGACAGGGACCTCCATCTGGGCAAGCTTTGCAGCGTGCTCTGCGTAAGCAGGCTTCAAGCACATGGTGTACTTGTCACCCACGGTGATTATCTCTAGAGAACCCTCACGTTCGTAGTAGCTCAAGCGAAGCTCATCCAGCAGCTTCCTGGCCTTGCGCTTGCCTATCTCTGTGGCCTCGCATATCTCGTCCAGGGTGAGCGCTCGGCCTGCTGAGAAGAGGGCAGCCTCGAGAATGTATATCTCCTTGACCTTGGTGCTCTTTTTCCCCTCGGACATGGACCATGCTCCTTAGGTGTTCAATCCCATCTCATGCGGCTCGATGTCCACACCACCGGCCTGCTGCTGCGAGGCCTTGGCAGTGATCACCATTCCCTTGGGTAATCCCTCAAGTCCACCGAACAGCACCTGATAGGCGTCCGGATCGTTCTTGATGGTGTCTGGTATCATGGACTTCTCTGGGTCGAAGATGTTGGTGACGTAGACCTCACCGTATGGGAAGTTCTTCTGTCTTATCTTGACCCATCTCCTCTGGGCCAGGAACAGTATCGCCCTGACCACCAGGATGATATCATCCCTGTCACCCTCCCACAGGAGGTCTGACATGGGGATGGCAGTACCATTGAAGGTCATTATTCGTTCCCACACAAGCCTGATGTCCTCTTCCTGGGAGTCCCTGTGGAGCTTTTCGCGAACGTTCTTCTTCCGAAGCTTCATGTTGTTCTGTACAAGCTCCAGTCTTCGCTTGTTTATCTCCTTGAGCTTGATGGACTCCTCGCGGGCCTCCTCGAAGGCACCGACCAGTTCCAGGAGTGTCACGGGCCTCTTGCCCTTGCGCCACACCATCTCCTTGATCGGTGGGTCCTCAGCTGTGAGGACCTCCTTTGTGAACTCGAAGTCCTCGTCGTCGGAAATGAAGTCCCACATGCCATCGTCGAAGAACTCATCCTCTTCGGGTTCCTGCTCAGCTCTGAACAGGACGTCCTCGGACTTTATCCTGAGGATGGCCCATGCCATGAAGATTATCTTGCCAGCAGTGATGAGGTCGAGCTCATCCTGTTTGTTGGCATGCTTCAGATACAGTCTTGTGAACCTACGAAGGTCGATATCCCATGGATTCAGCTTCTGCTCGATGACTAGCTCGAAGCTGATGGCTATCGACATATCGTAAGGGTTCGACATGGTCAGGTGATACCCCTTCTGGAGCTCGTTGACCATGTTGATATACTTGTCATAATCAATGTCTGGAGAGTCCTGATCATCGTCGATAAGGGCCTTGTGAAAGAGGATATGATTGAGCACGTCCTCTTTGATGATACCCTGCTCGCGGTGCAGTTTCTCCATCTCTTCTACGTCAAGGGTGGTTTGGATATAGTCGGACACCACATCTTCGCCCATCTCGGACATAAGTTCGGAGGTTGTAGCGCTGTGCGGTGTGACGATAACATCCTCACCATGGATACCTAGATCCATGGGGGTCCCATCCCGGACGTCGTCAGATCCCGTCTCTTGCGCCATACGCATCCCTACCTTTGACTAATAGGTCATCATTATGCTACGTCTTGCGACATATTCTTTGTTCCCTACTAAGGGAGCGAACAGATCTTCCATCTGCTCCTCCCCTAGGCACTCATATGCTTGTCCAGTTATATGAACCATTACGTTACATGTAGTCAACCAGCACCACCTCCGCGAGGTGGGCCAGTGTCTGAGATATCCTCGAAGGTCTGCTGCCCGTCACCGTTGCCGTCGAAGCCTTCGGCTATCGCTTGAGGAGGTTGCGACCCGTCAGGCTCCTTGATAGGTGTTTCATCAGAACTCTCGTCCTTCGCTTCCGCTTTCTTTGAACCGGAGTCACCGCTCTCACCTAGGTCGAGGGTGTCTATCTCCGACACCTTCACGCCGATTAGGTCTGTGATGCCGTTCCTCTGAATGGTCGCTCCGTAGACATGCTCGGCCTCTTTGAGGGCCGCCTTGTGGAGCGTGACCATGATGAACTGTGCATACTCGGAATGCGCCTTGATGCGCTTTGCGACGATCTCTGTGTTGATGGCATCAAGGTTCTGGTCTATCTCGTCAAGGAGATAGAACGGTGATGGGTCGTAACCCTGCATAGCAAAGATGAACGACATGGCGGCGATGGACTTCTCGCCCCCGGACAGAGCGTTGATCCTGTGGACCTTCTTTCCTGGGGGTCGTGCCCAGATGGCCAGACCACCCTCGAATGGGTCCTCCTCGTTCTCAAGCTTCAAACCACCCTCGCCGCCGTTGGAGATCTCGTGGTAGACCACTCCGAAGTTCTCGTTCACAGCATCGAAGACCTTCATCAGACCCTCTTTCTTGTTGGTGATGAGTCCCTCGACCATCTTAACGAGCTGCTCCTTCTCCTGCTCCAGGTCCTTGAGGTTCGTCTTTATCTCTGTCCGCCTGCCCTCCTGGTACTCGTAGTCCTCCAGAGCTTTCATGTTCACATCGCCGAGCCTTTCGATGCGTGACTCGTAGGATGCTATCTTTCGCTTCAGGTCGTCGGACGGTGGAAGTTCGATTATCTCTGCATCCGACATCTGGATGGATTCGTAGGCCTGGAGCCTGCCCATGACCTCTGCCAGGGTATCCTCCACATTGACTATCTTTATCTTCTCGGCATTGACCAGGTCATCGTAGGAGTTGAGCTTCTCCCTAGCGTTGTTGATGGTCTCCTCGCGCCTTGTGATGTTCTCACGAAGCTTGTCACGCTTCTCGTTGAGACCCTTGAGCGCTGTGTTCATGGTCTCTTCGACCTTGCGCAGTGAGGTGAGCTCCTTGTCGAGCTCTGCGATGTTGGCCTTGGCCTCTGTGATCTTGGTCTTGGACTCGGTGATGGTGGCATTGTAACCTTCCTGGGCCCTTTCCACCTCTTCCTTCCTTCCTAAGAAGGTGTCCTTCTGGGAGTTCGCGGTCTCGATGGCAGAGGCCAGGTCCCTACGCTTCTCCTCCATGTCCGAGATCTGGGCCTTGAGCTTCTCGATGGTATCACGCAGCTTCTGCGGGGTCGCATCGGCGATCTTCTTTCGAAGCTCTTCCTTGTCCTTTTCGAACTTCTCTATCTTGGAAGTGAAACCAGCTATCTCGCCCTCGGCATCTGCGACCTTCTTCTTGGCCTTCTCAAGCTCAGCGTTCTTTCCATTGACCTCCTTGGTCATGGAGTCGGACTGTTTCTTGAACTCATCGATGCGGAGCTTGATGACCTCCATCTGCTTGAGGACCTCGCCCTCCTTGCCACTGGCATCTCGGAGCTTGCCTTCAAGCTGGTCGATCTCTGCCCTGACGACACGGAGCTCCTCGGCCACAGAATCCGCATGGATCTGTGCTTTGGACAGCTCGCCTGCGATACCTTCGAGCTGGGATGCGGACTCCTTTCCAAAGGAGACCTTGCGGTCCTTCATCCTGGAGCCACCGGACATACCACCCTGTGGGTCTGTGAGTGAACCGTCAAGGGTTACGAGCCTAACACCACCCATGAGCCTGCGTGATGCGTCCAGGTCCTTGACGACCACCGTGTCCTGGAACACATACCAGAACGCGTTTCGGTACTTTTCGTCGAAGTTGATGAGCTCGATGGCGAACCCGACCGCTGATGGGTCTCGGGATGCGATAAGGGATTTACCGCGGGGATGGCCTGGCATGAGCTTGTTGAGCGGTAGGAACGTTGCCCTTCCGAGCTTGTTCTTACGCAAGTAGGATATGCAGTCAGCTGCTGACTGATCGTCCTCGACGACTATGGCCATCATCCTGGCGCCTGCTGCAACAGAGAGAGCTTCTTCGTACTCTGCGGACACCTCACCCAGCTGGGCGATGGTGCCGATGACGCCCTTGATGTTACCTCTTGCCTTGGCGTCCATGATTGCGTCTATTGCCTTGGTATAGCCACGCTTCGCCTGCTCCTGGGCATCCTGCATGGCCTTGAGTTTCTGATACTCGCGATTGAGCCTGGTGACCGCATCCTCCAGGTCCCTGGCCTCGTCCTGGAGCTTTCTCTCCTTGGCCTTGGCCTTCATGAAGGCCGCTTGGAGTGCTTTGGGGGATTCCTTGACCTCGCCCTTGGTCTCCTTCTTAAGCTCCTCCATCTGCCACTGGGCGTCCTTGAGGTTGAAGTCTGCTGTCTTGAGCTCTTCCTCGAGCCTTGCAAGGTCTGCCCTGATGTCGTCGCTCTGCTTGGACAACCTGTCCGCTGCAAGCTCGGCCTCGTGTCGCTGTGCGATCACGGACTCAAGGGTCTGGTTGAGCTTGGTCATGTCACGGTTAAGCTCCATGAGGTTGACATTGGTCTGGGAGATCTCCTTCTCTATCCCATCGAGCTTCTCCTTTGCCTCGTCCGCTGATCCTTTGACCTTCAATAGCTCCTTCTGGTCCTTGCCCATCTGAAGCTCCAGGTCCTTGAGTGATTTGGTAAGCTGTTTCATGTCGCGCTTGCTGAACTCCAGCTCGCGCTTGGCATCTGTGATGGAGTCCTCTGCGGCCTCGATCTGTGCCTTGTCCTCAAAGATCTTGAGCCTAATGCCATCGATCTGTTCCTTGAGCCTCCGACCCTCCTCACCCCCGCGCTCGGCGATCTCCTCTTCAACATCTGCAAGGTCGGTCTGGTCCTTGGCCATCTTCCTGGAAAGCTCCTCGACCTTCTCGGTCATGGACTCCTTGTCCGCTATGAGCTTGGCGACCTGGTTGTGGTGGCCTGCAAGCTGGGTCTCCAACTCGTACTTCTCTCTGAAGGCCAGGTTGGACTTGGTACTTACGAGCTCGTCCTTGAGCTCCTTGTACTTGATGGCGTTCTCCTTGTCCTTTTTTAACTCGGCCAGGTTCTTCTCTATCTCAGAGAGGATGAGCTCGAGCTTCTCGACGTTGCTCTCGACCTTCTCCCTCTGCTTGTTGGCCTTGTTTATCTGCTCGTCGAACTTGGTGATACCAGCCATCTCGTCGAGTATCCGCCTCCGATCCACCGAGCCCATGTTGATCATGCCCTGGATATCACCCTGCTGGACGATGTTGTATCCATCTGCAGATATCCTGCAGTTGGCCAGGAGGTTCGAGAACTCGTTGAGCGAGGAGCTCTTCCCGTTGACGTAGAAGTAGCTGTAGTACTTCTCCTTGTCAGTGGGTGAGATCTTCACAAGCCTTGTTAGGGTGACCTCGTTGTTGTTGAACGGCATCATCCTGTCGGAGTTATCGAACACCAGGCTGACCTTGGTGTACTTTGCTCCTCGGCCAGTGGGACCACCGTTGAATATCAGGTCCGTTAGCCTTGCCGCTCTGATCTTCTTTGGGCTTCTGGGTCCAAGCACGAAAAGTATAGCGTCCGAGAGGTTTGACTTGCCAGAGCCATTGGGGCCTGTGATGGCTGTGAAACCCTTCGGTATTGGCACCTTCATCTTCTTTCCGAACGACTTGAAGTTCTCCAGATGGATTTCCTTCAGGAACAAGTGTCAACAACCCTCCTCATCTTCGATGAACGTACACAGAATACTTTGCATTGGCCATATCGTCGGATCCCGGACATGCCCATCCCAAGTACGGCCATATGTATATGCATATATAAATATTGTTATATATAGGCCCACCAAATGAGGACATCCAGACAGAAATTCGTTGAGAACACCTTAGTAAGCATTTGTATGTGTTCGCAACGAACCTTTCTTCCTCGTCCTCGTTTTCGGGCCATATATGACAATATTTCTTTCCGCGAGTTGGAACTATCAGTAACTTTTCTTCGTCGTTGATCTATGGATCGAAAAGTTCTGTCCGCAGCCGCAAACCACGATGTGGTTCACGACGCGGTTGGATGTTAGGCTGGATGCCACACCGACCTAAACATCCAACCGCAGCTTCGTCAGACCGTCATTGTATCTTGCGACGAGCGCAGATGGAAGAAAGGGCTTCCATTCCCCATTATCCTTTCTCCCATCAACCGACCCACAGAACCTACCATCAACCGGTAGCGTTTGGAAGCGAGCTAACATTCACTTGAGGTTCGATGGTCCACTAAGAAATTTCCAGCCAGAGAAGAAAGGTCATTTTCCACCATATACTTGCTCTTCCATCTGATGCTGAAAAATGATCTCTTGTCACCAAGCTCTGCCTGGTCATTTCTTCAATAACATCGCATCTCCGAAGGAGTAAAAGCGATACTTCCGCTCCTTCGCCACCTCATAAGCCCCCAGCACCCTCTCCCTCCCAGCATACGCGCTGATCAGCATGATGAGCGTGGACCCAGGTAGATGGAAGTTCGTGATGAACCTGGAGAACTTCACCTTGAACTCGTAACCCGGGTAGATGAAGATCCCAGCTATCCCCTCACCAGCTGGGACGGTACCATCCTCCAAGGCTGCTGACTCCAGGGCACGGACCGAGGTGGTCCCACACACCCACAGTCTACCGGACCCAGCCAGCACCTCATTGATGGTATCCGCGGTCTCCTTCGGGATGGAATACCACTCCTGCTCCATCTCATGGTCCTCGACCTTCTCGGTCTTTACTGGAACGAACGTTCCCAGGCCAACATGAAGGGTAAGTCGAGCGACCTTCGCTCCTTTGGCCTGGATGGCCTCCATCAGGTCTGGCGTGAAGTGGAATCCAGCAGTAGGTGCAGCTACGGACCCTTCGTTCTGGGCGTAAACGGTCTGGTACTTATCTGGCTCGTTCAGGAGCTGCCGGATGTATGGGGGAGTTGGCATCTGGCCGTGCTTCGTCACAAGCTCCATCACAGATCCACCCTGAGGTACCAGCCTGGCCTTGAACCGGGTGCCCTTGATCCGCTCGATCGGTTCAACGATCAGAGCGGGATCCTCGATGTTCGGGATGGCCACCTTGGTGTCGGACCTAATCTTCTTACCGTTGACGAAGACCTCCCACTCATCACCACCGAGATCACAGATGAGGAACACCTCGACCTTCCCCCCGCTCTCCTTCGTCCCAAAGAGCCTGGCAGGGATGACCTTGGTGTCGTTCTGGACCAGGACATCGCCTGGCTCGAACTCGTCAAGAATGTCCGAGAACAGCTTGTGCTCGAGCCTGTCCCCAGCGATGTCGACCACCATCATCTTGGAGGATGAGCGGTCATCCAGGGGTGCCTGGGCAATGAACTCCTTGGGGAGGTCGTAGATGAAATCGGAGAGGTCCACAATGGGAGAAAGGTGGGATGGTACTAATACTTGTTTTCACTCGATATCGAGCTTACCATATGGGGACCGAACGAGTGACAACATTCATAAACCCCCTTGATTTACTTCACCTGCTATCTCAGGAGGCCTTACATGAGATCTCTTCATCGAATTGTGATAACGGCCGTACTAGCTTTGCTTCTGATCTTTTACTGTGCCATGGTAATGAACACAGGATGGGCAGGGACCAGGACAGATGCCGACTTGGATGACATGGACGACGATTGGGAAGGGGCCAATGGTCTTGACAACGGGACCGACGACTCTGGCCTGGACCCCGACAATGATAACCTGGACAATCTTGGCGAGTTCCTCAATGGGACCGACCCACAGGATGATGATTCAGATGACGACACCATGAAGGATGGTTGGGAGGTCCATCATAGACTGAACGCCACCAACAACAGTGACGCAAACCAGGACCCAGACGCAGACGGTCTGAAGAACTCGGACGAGTTCGCACAGGACACTGACCCACATGACAACGATACCGACGATGACGGTATGCCGGACGGATATGAGATAAACAACTCGTACAACCCCAAGTCGGACGATGCTGGTGAGGATAGGGACTCCGACCAGCTGAACGCTTTAGCAGAGTACGAGAACGGGACCGATCCCGATAATGCTGACACAGATTCTGATGGAATGAACGACAAATGGGAGATAGATAACAACTTGAACCCATTGGTCGACGATGCCTCCCTGGACCCTGATGCGGATGGATTGACTAACGCCCAGGAAGAGTCCTCAAATACCGATCCTTTCGATGCAGACACCGACGATGACACCATGCCGGACGGATGGGAGTACAACAACAGTCTCGATCCGACGACGAACGATTCAGCATCCGACAAGGACTCAGATGGTCTCGACAATCTCTTGGAGTTCAACCTCGGTTCCAACCCGAACAGTGGTGATTCCGATAACGATAACATGCCTGATGCATGGGAATACAACAATGGTCTCAATCTTACCTACTACGACACCACAGAGGACCCTGATGCTGATGGTCTGACCAACCATGAGGAGTACAACTGGGGTGATCAATCCACAGACCCATTGGACAATGATACTGACGATGATGGTATGCCAGATGGTTGGGAGAAGGACTATGGCCTCAATCCACTGACCAATGACTCTGCCCAGGATTGGGACGGAGATGGTCTGTCCAACCTTGACGAGTATCTTTACGGGACAGAACCCAATATGGGTGACTCGGACCAGGACGGCATGAACGATGACTTCGAGGTCAAGTATGGTCTGGACCCGAACACCAACGATGCCAGTGACGACCTTGACGGTGACGGTCTGATGAACAGTGATGAGTTCAACTTCGGCACCGACCCGAACAATTCGGACACCGATGGCGATGGAATGGACGATCAGTACGAGAACAAGTACTGGCTCAATCCCAACACCGACGATGCTGGTATGGACCAGGACAGTGACCAGCTCACTAACATCCAGGAGTATGAGAACGGCACTGACCCGACCCAGTCCGACACTGACCAGGATATGATGGACGACCACTGGGAGATCACATACGGAACTGACCCGAACTATGTTGATAGCGACATGGACCCAGATGGAGACGGGGCCATGAACATCGATGAGTATTGGGCAGGCACCGATCCAAACAACGCCTCATCCTTCCCAAGTGATGGTGGTGATGGTGGTGGCGGAGGCGGCGGTGGAGATGGTGGTGGCGGAGGCGGTGGCGGTGGAGATGGCTGGGATGGTGGTTCCGGAGGTGGAGGAGGAGATGGCGGTGACGGAGGCGACTTCGAGATCGGACCTATCCAGTCTTCAGATGGAAAGGACATCGAAGGAGCTACCGTCGAGGTTTCGGACGGAACGAACACCGTCAGCGAGGAGACCGACATGGATGGAAATGCGAGGTTCAACGAGAACTTCCCAGCAGGCAATTACACCGTTCGTGTGGTCAAGGATGACACCGTGATCATCGAGAACTTCACCATGCAGGTCCTCAACAATGGGGACGTCCTTTACAATGGTACCAGTGACCCACCGAAGTCACATTACGATTCTGACAATATGCCAGGCGGCATGGGCGGTTTCGACCTGGGACTTCCGGACATCGGGGGCATCATGGACAACGCAGTCCAGGTGCTCATGTATGTCGGAATTGGAGCAGGCGTTTGTGTCCTGCTTGTGATAATCTACTTCGTGTTACTGCTCGTCTTCGTCTTCGGTTGTTTCATCCGGCTCGGCAGCGTAAACAGGCGTCTTGTGGACCTTGAGAACAGGTTCGAGCGCGAGGACGCCGAAGCCGCAGAAAAGATGCAGGAGGTCACGGTGGAGAAACACGCTGGACCTGTTGCTGTGGCTGCCGAGGAAGAGCCCATGGAATACGAGGATGAGGAAGAACCCGAGCCAGAACCCAAGCCAAAGAAGAAGGGGAAGAAGAAGAAGAAGGTGGTGGAGGAAGAGGTGGAGGAGATCGATGAACTAGAGGATGATGATTTCCTCGAGGACTGAAACTACCTTTCAAACCGTTCAAAAAGTGCTTTCAGCATCGACCTGAGCGAACGCTCCAGCAAACATTGAAGAGGGGTTGCTCTTTGGAGAAAGGATGCAGCCGGGACCTATGCTTTCTCCAAAGCCCGCCCGGCGTGATTGAGAACGACGATAAGCCGTAGCAGGGGCGTGACATTCCGTTGAGAAGGCATTCGACGAGAGGAATGTTCACGAGATGGCAAGCCTCATAGCTCCGCCTGCGGCAATATCTTGTGGATAGTTTGCTGGAGCGTTCACCGAATGTGGTCGACGCTGAAAGCACCCTTGAGCTCGAAGTCCTTCGGCTGGTTGAACTCATACTCGATCCAGGCCTTGGACATGACCTCGATGTTCCCTTCCACCTTCAAGTAATACTTCGCACCATCATACCGCATTTCAGTAACACCGGTCATGACGTGCTTGAGTGTCTGGATCTCCTCATCCTTCCTCATTCCAGAGTCCATCAGATAGTAGGCAACGGTCCCTGCACGCTTACACCGGGCAGTGATGTTCTGGAGGAACTGGAACGTGGGCATGACCTCGTTATAGGAGATCATGGTGGTGACGGACCAGAAGATCATCTTATTGTATGGATATTTACCCTGCCATTCCTTCTGGACGTTCGAGATGGCCAGTCCGATCTCATCGAGGTCAGTGACCTTGTCGATGTAGATGGTGTTGGGGTCCTCCTCCTCGATCTGCATGGACTTGGAGTAGATATCGATGTACTTGATAAGACCCTTGGCCTCGTACCCTGCGAAGTTGGACACTACTCCGGTGAAGGATTCTCGGATCTCCTGTGGTGTCTTGTCCGTGAGTACGAACATGGCAGGAACACCCTTTTTCAATCCATCAGCGATGAAGAGCTTGGCCATTATGTCCTTTCCAGAGAAAGGTGGGCCGTAGATCATGAAATTGGATTTGAACGGAAGTCCGCCCTTTGTAAGCTCGTCGAGCCTGAAGATACCGGTCTTGCAGCGGGTCGCGGATGTATCGATCTCTACCTCACCTATATCGATATCTCCTGCAAGCGCAGCCTCTTTTCGCTGCAGGAACGCCTCCTTCTCCTTGAGCTTCCTCTCGTACTCCTGCATCTTCTCCTTCATCAGCAGAAGCTGCTCGGAATCTCCACCCCCACCGGTCGCTGCTGCCATAGCTGCGCGCTCCTGGGCCCTCTCCAACTCCTCCTGCATCTTTCGGCGCTCAGCAAGAAGCATCTCCTGCTTCTTCTGGAGCTTCTTCTCACTGAATGAGATCTCCTGGACCCTGTCCTTGAGCTCCACTTCCTTGACCTGAAGCTGTGCTTTGAGGCGGTCGAGGTCCTGGGACATGAGCTCCAGTTCCTCGTTCCTGTTGGTGAGCCTCTCCAACTGCTTCTGCATCGGCTCGAGCTTACCCTTCATCCTATGATCGAAGGCCTTGTCCTTCTGGGCCAGCTCCTTACTGAGTCGATACTCCACCTCTTGCTCGATCTGCTCCTGCGTAGCAACATCGATGCCTCCGCCGCCGGTACGGATGAGCTCTTCTGCACGCATATCGAGCTCGTCCTCCTTGATCTTGATGGCTGCCTCCTTCTCGGCAAGCTTGCGCTCGATATCTTCGAGCACTTCTTTGAAGCCAGAGTTCTCCTGCTCGGCCTCCTTTATCTCCTGGTCCTTCTTCTGAAGGCGCTCCTCAAGGTCCCGAAGGGCCTGCATGTGGGCCTGGACCTTCTCTTCCTGGGTCCCGGCCTTGGAGAGGTTACGCTCGTTCTCGAGAAGGGCCTCTTCACGCTTGATCATCTCTTCCTCACGCTTGGCGATGTCTGCCTTGAGAGACTCAAGCTTTGCCATGGCGGCTGGGTCTATCTCGCCGTCACCTGCTGGTGCACCGCCTTCGGCCTTCCTCTTCATCTCCATGGCGAGCCTGCGTTCGAGCTCCTCGAGCTCTTTGTTCTGCTCCTTCATCCGACCCTCGATCTCGAGCATCTTCGCGGCATCGACATGCTCGCGCTCCATTAGTTCGAGGTCCTCCATCTTCCGGGAGATCTCCTCATCCCGCATGGAGTAAGAAAGGTACTGAAGCGCAGCGTTGGTCTGAAGCTCCTCCTCCTGGAGGGCCATGTCCTCGTGCTTTTTGGCAAGGAGCTTGTTGGTCTTAAGAAGCTCATCCTCCTTGGACACGAGCTCACCGGACTTGCCTTCGAGCTTCCTTTCAGCCTCGTGGAGCGTGGATTCGATCTCTGTGAGGAGCTTCTCCTTCTGGATGATCTCCTTCTTCCTGGCCTCAAGCATCTCCGCTATCTCTTCGATAGCACGAGTATAATCCTCCAGAGCCTGTTCCATCTCCTCTGGGGTTGCTGATGAGCCCGGGGTCATAGTAGAGTTCTCCCACGATTTTTTACCACGGAGCGGGACCCCTGAATGGAAGCCCCATTTTTAGTCAAGGCGTTTCATATATTTAGATTTCACGACAACGTGTAGACCCTGGCGGGGGTTATTTCTACGCTATCGCGAAGGTCTGTAAGGACCCGACCGGCCTTGAAAAGGCCTTATTTCTCTTCTTCTTCGGGGGCATCTTCCTGAGGGTCACTACCCGAAGGATCCGAAGAATCGTCAGATTCGAGGGAATCTGCGGGAGCCTCTTCTGCAGGGGCTTCCTCCTCTGCAGGAGCCTCATCCTTTGCAGGAGCCTCATCCTTTGCAGGTTCCTCTTCCTTCTCTTCGGTCTTGGAGACGTACTCCTCGACGAACTGGATGGACTTGAGGTCTGTGCTCTTCCTCACATCCCCGATGATCTGGTACTTGACTATGAACCAGTTCTGGTCATACTTACACACATCTGGGAGAATGATGGATGCAACACCCTTTTTGATGCTGATGTCGAAGTCGGCCTTGGAAGGGTAATACATGTTGATGAGGGCCTGTAGCATGGCCTTATCGCCCTTCACGACCTCTGACACTGTGAACTTGAACTTGAGCTTCTTTCCGGCAAACCTGTTGTTGAAGTCTACCCTCACCCTACCAGCAGTGATGGATGAGATGTAACCAGACCTACCCTTGACATTGATGGTCATTCCGACCTGCGGGTAGTGGTCGCCCTTCTGGAACTCTGGCAGCCTCTCTATCTCGGACCTCTTCTTGAGCTCGACGAGCTTTGGGTCCCTGGCGCCGTAGGCGTCCTCTGGCTCGATGGTTATCTCCATCTCCTTTCCGACCTTTGCATCGAAAAGTGCCTTTTCAAAACCTGGGACGACCTTCTTGGCACCCAGCATGATAGGGGTTGGTCCATACACCATCTTCTCGTCGAAGATCTCGCTCTCTTTTGCGAGCTCTTCGTGTGTGGTGTCGAAAAGTTCTTCTGACTCGGCTATCCAGGCGTCGTAATCGACGAGTAGGATCTCTCCTTCTTTCATTCTAAGGCCTCCGGGAAGCGTCCCCTCATATCATTGTCTTATAAAAAGGTTTCACTAACTGGGTATTGTTCAACAACCCTCCTGAACCCACTTATGCTCTAGGTAAATCTATTATGAAGGTTCCTCGTTCACCTACTCACGGGGGAGGACTCCTTACCCAGGTCCTCCATGGAGCGGACCATCATGATGAAGAAGAAGTACAATTTCTCCTTTGGGAAAAAGGATGATAAGATGGCAAGCATCGGTGCACTATGGTCATCCGAGGCCACACCAGATAGGATCATCCAGGAGCTCGCTGATAAAGGACGCGGCGTCATGGTCGTAAGCAACGGCGAGAACCTCGAAGGAGCGGAAAAGGCCGTCAAAGACACCAAGCAGCTTCTGGCCTTGGTTGGCATCAATCCAAAGCGTGTCCGGGCGGACCTTGGCAAGCCACAGGAAAAGCTCAAAGGCCGAGCCTCCATCCTGCTGATGGAGCTCGAGGACAGGGGTCTGGCAACCATCATATTCCCGAAGCATCCAGAGATGGAAGGCAAGATCGGTCAGACAATGTCCATCATGCGAATGATGGCTGCGAGGGCTGAGATCCAGCCAGTGGACGAGTTCGGCGACATGGTCCCTGTCGAGGCCGGTGGAACTGCCTTATTCGAGGGATGCCTCCCGCCACTTCATCTGATGGGCAAGGTCCAGAACATGTTCGACATGTCCGAGTCCAGGCAGAGCTTGCAGAAGCTCACCAAGGAGCTCAACATCGCAGACGGGACCATCCCCGGTCTGGCCTGCCCAGCAAGAAGCCTTGCCAAGATGGAAGTCGAGGGCATGGACAAGCTGGTGGAGACCATCACAAGGAACAACGTCAAGGCCATCCAGACAAGCGGTGCGGCGAGACTTGTGCTCGTTGCGCCCAACGCCTTCAAGACGTTCAGCGCACTGGACAAGGAGGAGACTGGCCTGGATGAGATGATCTCAATGCCGGAGGCCATCCTCAACGCAGTGGATGACGGTTCACTACTTTCCGAGGTCAATAAGAACGTGGCACTACATCTCTCATGCAGTATGGACGAGGACCCGTTCGCACAACCGACCTTAGCCCTGCTGGCTCTTATCCCAGGCCTCGAGGTCACGGTCCTGGAGGGTGGTTGTGGTGGTAAGGCATTCAAAGAAGAGTTGGACACCACAGAGGCCAAGGCTCTTATTTCCAAGGCGAAGGAACAGGGTGCAACAGAGATCGTCTGCACATCGTCCTTCTGCCAGGCACATCTGATGGCTGCCAACGATGACGATTCTATCAAGGTCACAGACCTTTACTCACTGGTATACGAGGCGGTGGGAGGAGATCTCTGATGTCAGAAGCGAGAATAGACATACATCCGATATTGGGAGAGAAGGAGACCGAGGGAACCGTTGAGTTCAACTTCAACGGAGAACCCATGAAGGCCATGCCAGGAGAGATGATCTCCACCGCATTGTTCGCAAATGGCGTAAGGGTCTTCGGGCACCATCATAGGGACGGGGCCGCACAGGGAATGTTCTGTGCCAACGGCCAGTGCTCCCAGTGCCTGGTCCTTGCCGATGGAGTTCCGGTCAAGTCATGCATCGTACCGGTCAAGCCTGGAATGGACGTCAGGTCCATGGAAGGACTGCCAAAGCTCAAGGCCGACGATTCTTTATCTGGCTATCCAGAAAGACCGGAGGTCGTGGACACGCAGGTCCTGATCATCGGCGGGGGTCCTGCTGGACTCATGGCCGCTGTGGAGCTTGCAGAAGCAGGTGTGGATTGCCTCATCTGTGATGACAAGCAGGTCCTGGGTGGGAAGCTTTCGTTGCAGACCCACAACTTCTTTGGCTCCGTCAAGGAATGCTTCGCAGGAAGCCGCGGCATGGACATCGGCATCAACCTGGAGAAGCAGGTCTACGAGATGGTTAAGGTCACTGTCTGGACGGATGCTCCAGTTGTAGGTGTGTTCGATGACGGCCTCGCGGGTGTCGTCAAGGAAGGGACCTATACCCTTGTCAAGCCAGAGAGGATACTCGTCACCGCTGGAGCAAGGGAGAAGACCCTTGCTTTCCCTGGTGCGGACATCCCAGGCGTTTATGGAGCTGGAGCGTTCCAGACCCTGGTCAACAGGGACCTGGTCCGACCGTCCGAGAAGCTCTTCATCATCGGCGGTGGTAATGTAGGACTCATCGCTGCATATCACGCACTTCAGGCCGGTATAGACGTGGTCGGTCTGGTCGAAGCACTTCCCCAGTGTGGGGGATACAAGGTCCACGAGGACAAGATCAGAAGGCTCGGCGTTCCGGTCTGGACATCCCACACCGTCCTTCGCATCGAGGGTGAGGAGAAGATAGAGCGCATAATAATCTGTGAGATCGATAACAAGTTCCAACCGGTCCCAGGCACAGAAGCGGAGTTCTTTGCGGACACCGTCCTTGTAGCTGTGGGACTATCACCTGTGGACGAACTGTTCCACGAGGCGAAGAAGGCCAACATCCCGGTCTACTCCGCAGGCGATGCACAGGAGATCGCCGAGGCATCAGCCGCCATGTTCTCAGGCCGCATCACAGGCCGCAAGATACTTGCGGAGATGGGCATGGAATCAGAGATCCCAGAGAAGTGGTACGAGATGATCGATATGCTCCGTGCCAGGCCTGGTCCGAACGCAGGGTTCTACCCACCACCAGAGGGCGAACAGGTCTACCCGGTCATCCGCTGCGAACAGGAGATCCCATGCAATCCTTGCATCGACTCATGCTCCAAAGGGGCAGTGACCATTCCAGAGGGCAACATCCTTGGAAGGCCAAAGCTCGATGGAGAGTGCATAGGTTGTATGAAGTGCGTGGCCATCTGCCCAGGCCTTGCCATATCGCTTGTGGACAAGCGCTACGACAAAGATGGCATAAACGCAAAGGTAACTGTTCCGTGGGAGCTTCCCGAGGGGACAGTTGAGGTCGGCCAGGAGGTCACCACAACCGGGTTCGAGGGCGAGGTCATCGGACGCGGAAAGATCCTCAGGTTCGTCTCCGGCGAGTGGCTGAACATGCGAATGCTCATGCAGCTGGAGGTCCCGATGGAGGACTGCGACAAGGTGGCTGGAATTCGTATCCGCGAACCGCTCGGTAAGGAGGCTGCGACCTCCGTCCGGGCATGTGATGATGGCGAGGTCGTCGTCTGCCGATGCGAGCGCGTGACCAAGGCAGACATCGTCAAGTACATCCAAGATTCTGACTGCAGGGACTTCAACACCCTCAAGGCAGCCCTCCGAACAGGCATGGGCCCGTGCGGTGGAAAGACCTGCACAAACCTCATCTGGGGCATCTTCAGACAGCTCGGTGTGGACTTCGGTGATATCGAACCGCACCTGGAAAGGCCGTTCACCCAAGAGGTTCCACTCAAATCATTCCTTGGGGGTGATGACGAATGAGCGACCATGACGTCATCATCATTGGTGCTGGTTCTGTTGGTAGCCCAACAGCGTTCTTCTTGGCAGAGGCTGGGAAGAAGGTTCTTGTCATAGAATCACTCAAAGGAGCTGGTCAGGGACAGAACAAGGCAGCTATCGGTGGGACAAGAGCTACACACTCTGACCCTGCAAAGATCCAGATATGTCTTGCAAGTCTTGATGTCTTCTCCAACTGGAAGGAAAAGACAGGCACCGACATCGGGTGGAAGAAGGGCGGTTACTGCTTCCCGGTCTACAGAGAGAACGAGCAGACCATCCTCAAAGGTATCCTACCTATCCAAAAGCGCGCTGGACTCACCATAGATTGGGTTGAGCCAGAGCGCGTGAAGGAGGTCGTTCCGGGTATCAACCCAGAGGGGCTCCTCGGAGGAACCTACTCCCCACACGACGGGCAGGTATCCCCGCTCATGGCATCCGAGTCCTTCTACGTCGAAGCAAAGAAGCTCGGTGCCGAGTTCAAGTACAACGAGACCGTCACAGGCCTGGTCATGGATGGCAACTCCATCAAGGCCGTCAAGACCGACAAGGGAGAGTACACCGCCGACATCGTTCTGAACGCTGCAGGTGGAAAGGCCACTGCCATCTGCAAGATGGCTGGTGTTGAGATCCCCGTGATCCCAGACAGCCACGAGGCAGGCATCTCTGCTCCTGTAGAGCCGTTCCTGGACCCACTGGTCGTGGACCTGCGCCCTGGACCAGATGGCAAGACCGCCAACTTCTACTTTGGTCAGAACCACGAGGGACAGATCATCTTCTGCTACACCCCTTCAGAGCTGTTCAAGGGCGAGAACAGGATGTGCACCTCAGAGTTCATGCCGGTTATCGCACGCAGACTTGTGACCTTGATACCAAGGTTCAAGAACCTCACCATCCGCAGGCTCTGGCGTGGGTTATACCCAATGACACCTGACGGTGTGGCCGTTGTGGGTAAAGCACCTGGTGTGGACAACTTCTATCTCGGTATCGGGATGTGCGGCCAGGGCTTCATGATGGGGCCGGGTGTTGCACAGAACCTTGCGTCCCTGATAATCAATGGAAAGCCTGTGCTGGACGATGATGTGTTCGCGCTCCTCTCACCGGAGAGGGGCTTCTACAGTGGGAAGAAAGAAGCGTTGAAGTAACTACTCGGTCATCCGACCGACCATCTCATCGACCTTTGCCAGGAACTCTTGCATCTTCTCCGTGGGAACCTGTCCCCCAGCTGCGATGTTGTGCCCACCACCAGCTCCCCCAACGAGCTCGCAGGCCTCCTTCATGACCTTCGAGAGGTCCAGGCCTTTGTCCACTTGCTCCCGGTCACCGCGAGCGGATGCCTTTACCCCTCCATCTTCAGAATCTGCAATGGCAATGATCGGCTTGCTCCGGTCGGTGTCACCCGAGCCCAGGACCATCCCGGCCAGGATACCGATGACCTCTTCTGGAACCTCGGACTCCACGTAGACCCACTGGATGTTGTCCATCTGGGTGAGGCCGCGGCCTTGCACGACCCTGATGTACTGGGAGAGGTTCTTGCGGTGGTCCTTCATGTGGTCCTTGGCCTTGTCGAGCCACTCCCCACGATCGCCCATACAGACCTCAAGTCCTGCCCGGGCATGACCGTACCTTCCGCATGAGTTGAGGAGGGTCGAGTATTCTTTTGCGTCATGAAGGGCTGTGCCCTTCTCCTCGCTGACCAGGATGTAGTTCTCCCCCACCACCTTCTGGATCTCGCTCTTCTTACCTCCCGAGACCATGAACAGCTCGGCGATCCCGGAGACGACCTTGCGTTTCTCGTCCGAGGTCAGGTCCACCCACTTGCGAATGTGGTCGGCCCTATCCTCGAAGCTTATCGGGATGTCCAGGTCCTTGAGGAACCTGCGGGTGGCAAGCTCATCTCGAGCAAGGGTCGGGATAGCGGGTTCTGTAGCGTACATGAGATACTGGAACACCGGGCGTGTCTCCCTGCCGAACAGGCATAGGTCGATGTCCACCCGCATAAGGCCTGTGTCGATGGCGTCTGCCAGGATGTCCCGGTTCAGACCTTCAAGGCGGCCCTTGTCCGAGGACTGGAAGTCCCCGACGGCACCCACGATAGCAAGGAGCGCCAGGTCCTTGTTGTTCTGGTCCATCTCCCTGGCCACCAGGTATGCAAGTCCAGCACCAGATATCGAGGTCGAGCCGTCGATGCCCTCAAGGTGTGGGTTGAGATGATACAGGCATTCCCCGGTCGCCTCATCTACAGCTTCTGAAAATGCCATGAGGTCTGTGCGCTTGCCAACATCGACCTCCACCATCTCCTTCTTCAGTTCATGATGGTCGGTGATGATAGCGTCTATCTCGCACAGCTCCTTCTCGTAGGCAGCGCCGAGGTCTGTGAACCAGTATAGAACACCGGGTGTGTGGTTATCAATGAGGTTGTTGACATAATCAGCATCGAGCTGCTTGATGAACTCCACATCCACTTCCTTTCCAGCTCGCTTGCAAGCGGCTGCAGCGATAGCGCCTGCGCTGATACCATCAGCGTCGATATGCGTTATCACCTGGATTATCTGTGAGTCCAGGACAGTGGAAGCGATCTCTGCCGCCCTGCTTATCAAAAGGATACCAGCCTTTAGCGATAGGCGTTGTCAACGTTGGGCTTGGGCTCCTGCTTCTGCTTCTTGACCCGTTTCTCGTACTCCGGGTCCTCGCTTGGGTGAGGCCTGTTGTGCTTGAGGACCTTGAAGTCCGTGATCCAGTCAAAGCTCACCTTGTGATAATACCCGTCAGAATCGATGAGCTGGAGGCCGTCCTTGTATGTGAGGACCCTGCCCTTGACCACACGGAGTACATCACCTGCCACGATGAACACCTCGACCTCGTCGTCTATGCGCAGACCGTACCTCCTCTTCTTCAGCGGTCCTGTGGTGACGTCGTCGAGATTTACCTTCTTCTTCCTGGGCATTGACATACCTCCGAAAATGGACGTTCAGGTCCTTTCCCCCCGGGAACTCCCTGAACAACCATTGGACTATCTATATCCAACAAAGTGCCGCTGTTATTTCAATGTATTCCTGTGTTTTACAAGATAAAGGCCCCAACAAAGGAAGACTTGATGGTAGGGTGGTCTTAGGTTATATGAGCAAACTACACGAAGCTCCGAAACGAATAAGAGCGGTTGATATCCACAGCTGGGCATAAGCTTACAAATACGCTGTGGATATCAATTCTATTCCGATAGTTTCGAAGCTTCGCTCCGTTTGCTCATATAATACCCACAATTACTCCCTATCTCGTTCTCACGGAACTCCCCGATAGAGAGGATGGTATCGAACCCTCTTTCGTGCAGTTCCTTTGCCAAGGATTCACCTTGAGAGAGATCATCAGGGTCGATGCGGGAGTCGAGCCCGGCCTCTTTGGACCGAACTGTCGGATTGAGCGGTGTGAGCTTGATGATGAAACTTTCCGGGTCGAAGAGCTCGCAGACCTTGTCGGGGTCTACCTCGAACCCATCGATGAGGGCAAAGTTGATGGTGACCTTCCTGTCGCCATTGGACTTCCACCTCTTCCCAAAATCGGATATCTGGTCCCAGGTCCAGCGGGGATACTTGGTGATCTTTTCGCGCTGGGACATGTTGGTAGTATGCAGAGAGAACTGAAGCTGAAAGTTGCCGTTGGAGTAGATGTCCTTTTTCACGGCGAGTAGCTTTTCGAGGAACTCGTCCCCGCCTTTTGGAGCAATGGTTGAAACTGATGCTGTGACCTGCCCTGCAGCCTTGACCTCTTCTAGTTCGGGGAGCATCCGTAGAGCTTCAAGGACATTGTCGTTGAGCGCAGGTTCCCCCATCCTGGAGAACTGGACCTTGAGGTTGGCGGTCTTGAGCCCATCTGGGAACCGTGTCCGGATGGCCTCTTGTACCTGCCAGAGCATGTCCTCTGTGGAGATGAGGCCGTTGTAGTCACCACCGGCATCGCACATGGTGCACTTGACGGGACACCCATACATGGTTGACACGATGACGACCCACTTCTCTTCACGAGCTCGAGGGGGTTGGATGGATTCTACGAACTCGAACATCCTTCCCTTCTCATCCTCGCACACGAACACAGTGGCAAGTTCTGGGTCCCCAGTCCTTTCAATGACCTTCGGCATCCTATCTACCCTCGATGTCGGTCATGGCGATCATTGCCGCCTTTATCCCATCGCCTGCTGCGATGGATGCCTGTCTATTGAACCCGTTCTGAATGTCTCCGGCCATATGCGTCCACGCCGGCAAGGGCTTATCATAATTGAATATCTCGGTCAGTGGTATACGACCAAGGGAAACAAGGACCGCGGATGAGGTCCAAACCTTATCCTCACCGTGGACCACGAACTTTCCTTGTTCTTGTTCCACCTTCTCAAGCTGAACCTTATCGATGACAGGGATGTGTGCTTTCCTGACCTCTTCTTTGAGGATATGATTTGCTCGGATGGTATTTCCGATCAGTGTGACCTGGACGCCATCTTCGTAGAGGGATAGGGCCTGGTCGTATGCTGCATCTCCTAGACCCAGGACGATCACGTCCCCGATCTCCTCGGGGATCTCGTTCCAGCGGGTGTAGCATTCCTTGGCACCATCGAGAGTGTAGACATCAGGCTCTGTCCCCATGGCGAGGATGAGGGCCTTGCACTTCACGGTGTCCCCCTCCATACCAAGATGGATCCTCTCATCGAAATGAGTGATGAGGTCCACCTTCCGATGGATGAAACGTGCCCCCCACATCTCAGCCTGCTGCTTCATGAGAGCTGCGAGAGCGGGACCGGACATGGGTTCGAGGCCGGGGTAGTTCTCGACACGACGGGCATCGATGAGAAGTCCGCCGTAGTAGTCCTTTTCGAAGATGTAGACCTCCACTCCGAGCCTTGCCAGGTACATCCCGGCCGCAAGCCCTGCAGGACCACCACCGATGATCCCGACATCCACCTCCTCCTTCATCCCATGACCTCCTTGATGTGGTCGAGCCCGACGACGTCTGCAAAGCCGTGGTCCATGATGTCAAGGGCGCTCTCCTGGAACGCTTTGGAGTTCGTGGACACTGCCTCGCGAACGACGAAGACCTCATAGTCACGGTGGAACGCCTCCCGGGCTGTGGACTCAACGCACAGGTGGGTCATCACTCCGCAGATCACGAGCTGTGACTCCACCGTGATCAGGTCCTCAAGCTCTGTCAGAGCGAACGCGCTGTAGCGTTTCTTGACAACGACCTTGTCGTTGCTGGTGAGATGAACACGAGGATCGATCTCGGACCGCTCCTCCGAAAGCATGAGGTTGTCGTTCCACCAGCGGGACATCACCCCGATGTCCTCCCCCTGGGCATAGCCGTGACGAGTGAAGATGATAGGCCTCCCTTTCGATCTGAACAGGTCGATGAGCTCGTTCGCTGCATCGATGGTCGCCTCAGGCTCTAGAACTACGGCGTGCGAACCTCCTTCGAGGAAGAATCGCTGCATGTCCGTCACGAGCAAGGCCGACTCGTCAGGTTGGAAAGGTATGCGGGGCACGAGGTGGTGGAACCGGTTCAAATCATAAGAGGATTTTGGGCCTATCTCAGAAAGATTGTTTCCTAACCATTAATAAACCATAGAACGTTCCTAACAGTGACCACAAGATCCAAAATCAGGGTGTGGACCGATGCGAACTCACTTGCCTCTAATATTCAGTATAGTACTAGCCATAGCCCTCCTGACCACCCCCATCATCGCCCTGGCCGGCTCACACGAGCCACAAGACACTCAGAGCGTTTCCGGAAGGGCAACGGATGCAGAACCTGCGAACAATGACATCAGCGGAGCCACCGAGATGGTCAATGGCGAGATAGTGGCCGGCAGTATCATGGTGACCGATCCCAACGATCGGTTGGATTGGTACTACATCGACGTGCCAGCCGGTTGCTTCTTCAACATCAGCCTTGGCCAATGGGAATACAATGCCTCCGTCCCAGAGATGTACAACCTCCAGATGCTCATGGGCTATGAAATAGACGGGGACATCCAGTGGATGGACAACGCCTGGCATGTGGGGCCATGGGAGTGTGTATCATACTACACACCGGTGGACCGGATCTTCTACATCGTCGTCATCACAGACCTTGTTGATGATGAGCCTAACTCTCTGCCTGTGAACTACTCGCTCGGGGCTCATATCAATTATCCGTACACCGTCGAGAGGGACGTTGTCCTTGGAACTACCATGGACCTCACTTGGGGCTCGTTCGCTGACCTTTGGCTCAAGCTTGACAGGATCCCTGAAGAGGATGAGCTAATGTACTTCTACTCCGAGTTCGACTCCACACTGAACGTGGACATGCACATCTATCAGGTGTGGCCGTACGAGGACGACTTCCTGGTCCTCATCAACCAATCCAGGAACAGCGTGGCTGGAGTTGACAATAGTGAGTACTGTGAGTTCGGTGGTTCAGAGGGAGAGTACATCTTCAGACTCACGACCGAAGAAGGTGCGGGTAACATTCAGTTCGTCAGCCGCAACTTCAGCAAGACCAGAGATGACGATAACACCATGGATGGAGCGAACACCATCTCGGACAACTTCGGCCAGGAATATGCTCTGGACCAGGGTATCGATCACTACGACTGGTTCAAGGTAGACGTCAAGGATGGGGAGACCATCTCCAAGGTCAGGTTCGAGATCACCCAGGGTTCCTGGCAGCTCTTCAAGATGGACATCAGAAAGGACAACGGAGACCTTGTGGACGAAGCCTACAACACGCTGGACGGAGAGCTTCCACATGAGGATAACCCTCTGACCGTGGGTATAACGTTCTACGACATCGAGGCAGAATACACAGGAGAATACTTCTTCGTCATCAGGGCCCTGGGGACCACCAATTACGTGGACATTTGGGAGTTCGAACCAGCAAACATCCATTACTCGCTCAGACTAACACTACCGAACAATCCACCAGAGGTCACCTCGACCATCCCAAAGATCACAATCAACGAGGACGGCAACTATACGGGCCTTGACCTCAACACTCACTTCACAGACCCGGACGGCCATGACCTCACCTTCTCCCTAGGCAGGCTCACCCAGAACCTGGACGTGGAGATCGACGAGGACACCGGTGTCGCAACCTTCACTCCGGAACCAAATTGGTTCAGCACAGAGACCGTTTGGTTCAGGGCCACGGACGATGGACCAGGGAAGAAGTTCGTCGAGACCACGGTCCTTGTGGAAGTGGTCCAGACCAACGACGCTCCAGAAAAGATCAGAGGCAAGTACATCGACAACATCACGGTATACGAGGACCAGATGGCGTACACTCCAAAGATGGACTCCATCTTCTATGACCCGGACGCGGACTCGAACAAGTCGCTCCAGTACACCATCACGTTGGTTTATCAGAACCTCACGCCCACAGATGCAGTGCTTCCTTTGCCGACCTACAACGCTTCATCGGACATGTTCGAGATAGCTCCTTGCCAGTGTGTCTTCGGGCAGGCTCAGTTCAAGATCACAGCGGACGATAAGAATGGTACCTCAAAGGCAAACCTCCCTTCCACGATCTTCAACCTGACCATCCTCCACATCAACCACGCACCAAGGATCAAGTCCGGCGTCAGCGATGTGATCCCGATAACCCTGACAGAAGGACAGCTCGATGAGAGCTGCTTCGTCTGGGACTATGTCGAGGACCCTGACATCGAGTATGCTGGAGACTCCGTGGAGTTCGAGCTAACGGGGAACTTGTTCCTTGATGCAGGTATAACCGAGGCAGGCTGCATTTGGTTCGACGCAAGGAAGGAGTTCTATCCCGGACAGAACTATCAAGAGTACATCATCTGCACAGTCACGGACTCTTTCGAAGAGTCGGTGCAGCTCAACTACAGCGTCACCATAAACCCACTTGACGATGCTCCGATAATATCATCCTCGAACCCGGACCCAGACCTGGTCTCCACCATCGCAGAGGGCCAGACCACCGAGTATCGGATCGTGGTCCAGGACCCGGACACCCCCCACAAGGACCTGAACTACACATGGTTCAGGGACGGGGAACTGCAGGCCGGATGGAACTCATCGCTGTTCACTTACACCACGGACTATAGCTCATCCGATGGGATGTACCACACCCTGAAAGTGGTGGTCACATCCGGCATCCACGAGCTCCAGGTCCAGTGGAACATCACGATCTCAGATATAAACAGAGCTCCGACCGGTGCATCGATCTCGGACCCTGTGAACTCCACACAGTTCACGGTGGGTGAGACCATCTCGTTCAAGGGCTCGGGTTCTGACCCAGATGGGGACGCCCTGGAATACAAATGGTTCAAGGGCAACGAGGAGGTCGGATCCGGAGATACCTTCGATACCGACGAGCTGGAACCAGGAATTCACATCATTCGACTCCAGGTCTCTGATGGCGAGTATACCACCAATTCCACAGTGGTGTTCGAGGTCGTCAGGGAACAGAAGGAGGAGTTCAACTACGAATACATCATCTGGGGAGTGGCGGCGGTGATCGCGGTGGCTGCTGTGGCAGCGCTTGCTGTGTCGCGATTATGGAGGTGGAACAAATGAGAGCCTACTTCAAGGTCATCATGGCCATTCTGACGCTCCTCCTGCTCACCGCCCCAATTATCGCAAGTGGTATCGATACCAGTGAACCGGTCCCAGAACCCGAGACAAGGGATGATGGGCTAAAGAAATGGACCTTCATCATCTACCTGTTCGCGGACAGCTCCCAGCATGGTGGGACACTGAAGTCCTACTACGAGATGGTGGAGAACCTCGAGACCAAGGGCGGTCACTCCGACGAGACCATGAACGTCCTTGTCCTCATCGACAGGCACAAGCATCATGCCCCTGACGGGGACGGGAACTCCCACGCTTACTATGTCAAGGAAGGGAAGGGAAATTCCGAGGAGATAGCCCTTTCCAACATCGACCCAGAGTGGCTTTACGAGCTGAACATGGGGAGCAGACACACACTGATCAAGTTCGGAGAGTATGCTATCCAGAACTATCCTGCAGAGCATTATTGTGTCATCACAAGGTCTGCTGGATGGTGGCCTGACAACTTCGGCGAGGACGAGCAGGCCGGTGACAATCTGAACCCGTTCGAGATGCGTTCAGTGATGATCGCTCTGTCAAATGCTGCAGGGAAGAAGATCGATATCCTCAACATCGCAGGGTGTACCTCGGGCATGTTCGAGTGGGCCTATGATTATTATCCATACGTGGACTATTACGTCTCTACAGAGACCTACAGCATCGGAAGCTATTGGAGGATCTTCTACTGGCTTGACGCTTTGAAAGCGAACCCGACCATGAGCGTTGGGGACTTCACCAAGATCATTGTGGATGAGTACTTCAACGATGGAAGGAGCAACTGGAACGAGTACAACTCGATCACTGCCTCCTCCACGGACCTGAGGAAAATACGTGCGACATCGGACGCTCTGAACAACATGTCGCTTGCGCTCATGGATACCATGAGAAGTGACATCCATTCATTACGGATGGCAAGGGATGCTACGATCGAGATAGACAATTATCTGAGGGTAGATATTGTCCAGATAGCATACCAGGTCGCGCTGCATTTTCCAGAGGACTCTCAGGTCCACAAGCACGCTCAGGAGGTCATACGGCTTGCAAGGGAGCAGACGACCTATGCCCGCAACTACACTGGTATCGAGGGGGCAGGCATCAATGTCAGCACTGCTGAGAGCTTGAGCGTCTTCTTCGTCAGGGATGGTGCCGTTCACTTCGCCAACGCTGTGGAAGGCTACAGGTCCAGGCTCCACTTCTGTTTGGAGAACCACTGGCTGGCCATGCTCGACGATTTCTTCTCCTACTACCACATCGACGATAGGTTCTCTGTGGGCGAGCTCGACATCCAGCTTGGTGCCACGCAGGCAGACCTTGAAGGAGATGGATGGAACGATGACCTGTGGGTCGAGGTGGTCACGGACCAGGATGACCCGATACAGGGTGCAGAGATCTATCTCAACGGTGACTTCCTTGGACAGACCAACGATGAGGGATGGCTTGCAGCCTTCAACCTCGAACAGGGCGACTACACCATCACCGCCATCTATGGCGAATATGCAGACTCGGTCCAGACCTACGTTGAGGGATATGGAGCTGGGTTCCAGCTGTTCCTGAACCTGTTCCCAGGAGATTGGGATGGCGACGGATGGAATGATGATGTGGTTGTCCAGATCCTCAATGATCAAGGAGAGCCGGTCCCCGGAGCACTTATCCATACCGAGGTCGGAATGTACGGATGGACTGATGAATGGGGGCAGTTCAGGGGTTACGACTTCCCAGAGGGGCCTCACCTTATATTCGCCGTTGTCTGGGAGCAGTTCTGGATAGTCAACATGTTCTACTCCGAGGGAGGAGAGAGTGGTAGGATAGCAGTGGACGTTGACATCATGGATTACTCCAACGATGGAGACACAGATGACCTTGATATCTATGTCCAGGACAAGCTTGGGGACTGGGTCTCCGGAGCCATCGTCTACATAGACGACGAGTACCTCGGCGAGACCGCTGATGGTAGGATGATGGACCAGAACTACGACGATGGCTGGTATGGGATAGACGTTTACTACAAGCCCCAGGAGGAAGAAAAGGAGGCTTACTTCAAGGATGTCTACCTCCGCATAGTCGACCTGGACGGCGATGGTTTCGAGGAGACCCTTTCAGCGTTCTTCGACGTTGAGCTCGAGGACCCAGCAATGGAGGTCCATGTCACAGAGCAGGTCCACAGATGGGAGGACACCCTCCTGCGTGGTGTGCTCTACGACAACTTCACTGCGGTCAGGGACCACGTGGAATACAGGGTGCTCAACTATACCACAGATCATACCAGGTTCATCAACATCACATTGACACTGATGGACGAGAACGGGTTCATAAAGGACAGGTGGACACTTACTGGCCTGTGGCTCGAGCTGCCTTATAATTACAAGCCAAAGGCAAGTCTGTTCGTGAGACCGACCTACACCTACGTTGGGGATGTTGTAACCTTCAACGGTTCCAACTCCGCAGACGAGGACGGCAACATCACAGGCTACTTCTTCGACTTCGGGGACGGGACGAACACCGGATGGACGAACAAGTCCATCGTGACCCACGTCTATTCTGAACCGGGAAACTACTCGGCCAACCTCATGGTCATGGACAACCTGGGCATCATCGACGACAAGAGCAACTCGGTGACGCTGTGGGTAAGGCCCGTGGACGAAAGCGAACCACCCACTGCGCGGTTGTTCGTTCGACCGACCTATGTCTATCCGTGGGAGGAGGTATACTTCAACGGCTCGACATCCGAGGATGAGGACGGTATCGTGGAAGCATTCTGGTTCAGCTTCGGTGACGGGACGAACTCAGGATGGGTCAACGAGAGTACTGTTGTTCACGTCTACAACCAGCCAGGCAACTACACTGCTTACCTCAAGGTCAAGGATGATGCAGGGATCATCGACGATATGAGCAACAAGATCACCATCTGGGTCAAGGAACCCGAAGGGAACGAAGCTCCAAAGGCGTACCTTTACAGAAGGCCTTACAAGGTCAACGTCAACGAGACAGTTCTCTTCAACGCCACCTCATCAGAGGACGATGACGGTCTGGTCCACAGATACTTCTTCGACTTCGGTGACGGCACGGACTCCGGCTGGATCTTCGAACCCGTGACCACTCACATGTACACCGAGCCTGGTTACTACTCCACAAGGGTAATGGTGGAGGACGACTTTGGAGCAGTGAGCGAGTGGTCGAAAGAGTGGGGAGTGGAGGTCGTGGGGAACGTTGCCCCCAGGTCATACCTGTTCTCGAGACCGCATTATGCGGACATCGGAGAGGAGGTCGTATTCAACGCATCCGGCTCCACTGACGAGGACGGAAGCGTTGTGTCTTATTACTACGACTTCGGTGACGGGACCTATTCTGGATGGACATCGGAGCATACCATCGCACATACCTACGACGAACCTGGGGACTACACTGTTCAGCTCTGGGTCAAGGACGATTCCGGAGAGACCAACAAGTTCTCCAGCCGAACGACCATCACAGTGAAGGAGGCCGAGGAGGAAGAGACCTGGCCGAACATGTTCGCAACGGTCATCGTGGTGCTGCTGTTCATTGCGCTAATGGTCGCAGGGACAGTTTACGAGGTAAAGAAGTCCAGGGGCAAGCGGATGGCCGAGGAGGATGTGGACGAGGAAGAACCTACGAAACGACCGACCAAGGGACGGACAAAAGCTGGGAAGGTCAAGCGGTCGATGGAGGAAGAGGAGTTCGACGATGAAGAGGACCTTGATGAGGACCTCGCGGACCTCGAAGAGGAAATGGAACAGGAGGAGGAGGACATCGACGAACATCTCGAGGACGATCCTGAGATGGAAGACCTTGATGAGGACCTCGATGATGATATAGAGCATGACATGGAGATGGACGAGGAGGAGTTGGAGGAAGAACTTGAGGAGGACATGGAAGAGAACCTTCCGGAAGATGACATTCCTGATGATGACGACGACTTCATCTTCGACGATGCACCCAAGCCCAAACGCAAGAGGAGGGCTCGATAGGAGGTCATATCATGGATGTTCAAAACCTATTGATGACCACCTGGAGGGAGAGGAAGTTCACGACCATGGCGATCGTCGCCACGATAGCTGTGTTCATCCTCATGCTGATATACCATACCTTCGTGTCGCCATTCACCTGGACCGGGATAACCCCCCTTTTCAGCACGTTCACGTTCGTGGTCGTACTGGCAGGTGGGGGAAGCCTCGTCTGGTATCTTGGAGTGAAAGAGCAAGCTCAACACAAGCACAACATCGAGCAGATACCGATCAGGGTTCACGTCAACGGGATCCGGGGAAAGTCCACCACCACCCGCCTTATCGGCGGAGCACTGCGTGAGGGAAAGATAAGGACCATGACAAAGACCACCGGCAAGGCAGCCAGGCTCATCGGTCCTGACGCCGAGGAGACCCCCATCATCAGGGACGTCTCCCCCAACATCCGGGAGCAGGTGGACATCATCGAGCAGGCTGTGGAGGACGACATCGACAGCCTGGTCATCGAGTGCATGGCCGTCCAGCCAGAGCTTCAGAGGGTTGCCGAGCACAAGATGGTCAACGCCACCATCGGGGTGATCACCAACATCAGGCCGGACCATATCGACGTACTGGGCCCAACCCTTCATGACATCGCAAAGAACATCGCGAACACGGTCCCGGAGAACGGTGTCCTCATCACGGCCGAGAGGAAGTATCTCTCTGTGTTCGAGGAGAAGGCGGCGGAGCTGAACACCGAGGTCATCCTGGTCGACCCAGAGGAGATAGATGATGCCACCATGGACAAGTTCTCCTACCTCAACTTCAAGGAGAATGTGGCTATCGCCCTGGAGGTCGCCAGGCAGCTTGACATACCAGAAAAGGTTGCATTGCGGGGAATGATCAAGGCAAAGCCTGGCCCTGGTCTGATGACCATCGAACAGACCGTCATCAACGGCTCCAAGTTCACCTTCATCAACGCTTTCGGTGTCAACGACAAAGACTCCACCATCATGGTCTTCGAAGAGCTCAAGCGGCAGGGATACTTCCCCGACCACGCGGTCCTTGTGGGCCTGTTCCACGCCAGAGGTGACAGGGTGAGCCGGACAGTGGACTTCGGTCAGGCCATGGGAGAGGAGATGGAGTTCGACAGGATAGTCCTGTGCGGCTCCATGACCAACCACTTCACTGTCAACGCCGGCAAGGCAGGCTACAGGATCGATAGGATCGAGGACCTGGGTCGGGTCACTGGTGGAAAGCTCGTGGACCACATGGCAGACCTAGCAAAGAAGCACGACGATGTCGGATTCGATACGGTCTACTTCGGCTTCGGCAACATGGTCGGACCTATTCCAAAGGAGCTTCTGAACAGGGTCAACCAAGGTTCTGTGCGAATGCTAGAAGGGGGTGAGGCCGCATGATCGCCTTCGACATGCAGACCACCCGGATAGCCATCGTCATCGGCATCGTCATCGCCATGCTGTGGTATGAGAGAAAGAACCTCTCGCCTGGTGGTGTGATAGTGCCCGGGCTTGTGGCCTTGTTCGTTGTGACCAAGCCAATGGTCATCATCTTCACACTTCTTGTGGCAGTAGCCACCCATCTGTTGGTCTGGAAGCTTTCCAACTATGTCATCCTGTTCGGACGCCGAAGGTTCGCAGCACTCATGCTCATCAGCTTCGGGATCGCTTGGATGGTGGAGCTGTTCACCAACACCATGGTGGGCATGGACATACAATGGCAGGTGATCGGGTTCATCATACCCGGTCTCATCGCCAACGAGATGCAGAAACAGGGGACGTTCCGGACGCTGTACACGTTCGCAACGATCTCAACGATAACATTGCTGATACTGTTCGTCCTCATAGGATGGAACTGGTGATAGAATGCGTGTGCCAAGATGCACGATACTGGTCCTGGCCCTCCTCATCGTCGGAGGAGGGTTCTTTGCGTTTTCCAGTGTGGGCCAGACACCCGCTCCGCTTTCGGGGGATTGGGTGATCACCAACTCTACCAAGGTGGCGGACGCTGAAATCACTCTCACCGGTGGTGACCTTGTGGTCAAAAGCGAACTGGAGCTTTCCAACGTGACGCTCCTTTTCGACATGTCCACTGACGGTCAGCACGGCATCTACATCGAGGCTGGGGGAAAGCTGACAGTGAGTGGTGGTAGTTCTATCTCCGCAAGCAGGTCCGCATACAGGTTCAGCTTCTCTGTGGAGGGGGATGTGTTCATTACGGACACTGAGATCTCGGACATCTACGGTGGGGTCCAGCTGCAGGGTGGTGACCTCGAGCTTCTCCGGACAACGCTTTCGGGATCCTCATCACACGGCGTCGAGGCAGATGGGGGGACCCTTAGGATACAGGACTGTACCTTCTCTAATAATAAGGGAGTGGGGATACGGGCCTCCGGTGGAACTCCATTGATCGCAGGGACCATGATCACCGGCAGCCAGGATGAGGGGGTTTGGATCGATGGAGGGGCATCCGCGGAGGTCGTGGACAGCACCATCCATGACAATGGGGGAAGCGGTATCCGCATCGACTCAAGCTCCGGTCTGGTCTCGAACAACACTATAACTTCCAACGGTGGCGACGGTGTTAGCTGCGCAAACGTCCTGCAGGGACTGACCGTGAAGAAGAACACCATGCTCAACAACAACGGATACGGTATCCGGTCCACCGGAGGAGAACCCGGGATGGGTCTCAACGTCATGGTCCAGGGCAACGACGATAACATCCTCGGTCAGGTCTTCCAGGCATGGAGGCTCGCAGTCAAGGTAAAGGGCATGGGTGGAGATCCAAAGGTCGGTGCCTCGGTTGAGGTTACCTCCAGAGGCATCGGGGGAAACCAGGGGACCATCCTTACCAACGCATCAGGTGAGGCTGCCTTCAGCACACTTCTCGAGTATCGCCTTCTCAACAACGGCACCGAGATGACCGACAGCAACTACGACGTCAAGGTCACCCTCTCGGATGCTGACAGCGGTGCGGTCTCGGAACGTCAGGTCTCGATGACGCAGAACCGCCACATCACCTTCACCCTGGACCCTGCAGACCTTGTCCTCACCGACCTTGTCCTCTCCGACAAGGAGGTGGACAGCGGTGACGATCTGGAGATCAGTGCGATCGTCTCGAACACTGGTGGCGTAGAAGCTAAGAACATCACGGTCACGTTCTACGACGGCTCCAAAGCCATAAAGGACGTTACCATCGAGAGCTTGCAGCCAGGCTCAAGCCAGGAAGTTGCCACCAAATGGGACACGGGCGGCGCGAGCACTGGAAAGCACACGGTCAAGGTCATCGTGGACCCGGGCGACGAGATCACCGAGACGAACGAGACGAACAACGCAGTGACGGGGAAGGTAGAGGTCAACATGAGCCCACTGTTCCGCTATGCCATCCCGCTGATGCTCTTGCTTGCGGTTGGAGGAATCGGTGCGTTCAACTTCTACAGGTGGGTCGTCATCAAGCGGATCAAACATCAACAGGGGGAGGACACGGAGGGGTATGATAAGACACCGCGAAAGGGATGGTTGAAGGACAGAAAGGGAAAGAAGAGTAAAGGAAAGAAGAAGAGGACGAAAGCTGAAAAATAGAGTTGTTCTCACAAACCTATAGTTTTGTTTTTCCCAATATTGCAATATATAAACACAAACTATATCTCGTACGTTAGGCTTACCTCCAATTCACCCATTTTGGCGAGGGGAACCTATCTCACCAGCGGAGGGTACACTATGCGTATGGTAAGGAAAAGGGACGAAGAAGTGGTAGGCTTCGATCCCACTAGGATCAGCAAGGCAATTGAGAACGCGTTCGAAGCTGTGGACTATCCGAAAGGGGACCTCGTGGAGAAGGCCACCAACAGGGTGGTCGGCAAGCTCGTGGACGGCGAGGTCCATGAGGTCGAGCACATCCAAGACCTCGTAGAACGAACACTTGTCGAGATGGGCCTTTATGAAGTGTCCAAAGCATACATCCTCTACCGCGAACACCATGCCTCTCTCCGCAGGCTCGGGTTCATCCTCAACGGCACATCCCTGGTGGACGACTACCTCGGACACATGGATTGGAGGATCAAGGAGAACTCCAACATGTCCTTCTCCATACAGGGCCTTAACAATCATCTTTCATCCATCATGATCAAGAACTATTGGCTCAACAAGCTCTACCCTGACAAGATAAGACGCGCCCACGAGCAGGGCGACATGCACATCCACGACCTAGGCATGCTCTCCGTCTACTGCTGCGGATGGTCTGTGGAAGACCTCCTGATGAAGGGGTTCGGAGGGGTCGTTGGCAAGGTCGAGTCCGCTCCGCCAAAGCATTTCAGCACTGCCCTTGGACAGATAGTCAACTTCTTCTACACCATGCAGGGTGAGTCCGCTGGGGCACAGGCCTTTGCGAACTTCGACACCTACCTTGCCCCGTTCGTCGCCATCGACAAGCTCAGCTACGAACAGGTGAAGCAGGCCATCCAGGGCTTCGTCTTCAACCTCAACGTCCCCACGAGGGTCGGGTTCCAGACACCGTTCACCAACCTGACGATGGACATGCAGTGTCCAGAGTTCATGAAGAACATGCCTGCGATCATTGGTGGCAAGCCATCCAACATGACCCTCGGAAGCTTCCAGGACGAGATGGACATGATCAACCGAGCCTTCGCCGAGGTCATGATGGAGGGAGATGCCAAGGGCAGGATCTTCACATTCCCTATCCCAACATACAATATCAGCAAGGAGTTCGATTGGGAGAACCCCAAGTTAGAACCCATCTGGGAGATGACCGCAAAGTACGGCATCCCATACTTCTCCAACTTCGTCAACTCCGACATGAAGCCCGAGGATGCAAGGTCCATGTGCTGCAGGCTGCGGCTTGACAACACTGAGCTCCGAAAGAGAGGCGGCGGTCTGTTCGGCTCCAACCCCCTGACCGGCAGCACCGGCGTGGTCACTATCAACCTTCCAAGGCTCGGTCACACCTGCAAGAACGACGACCAGCTCTACAAGCGCCTTGCGGAGCTCATGGACATGGCCAAGGACAGCCTGGTCATGAAGAGAAAGGTCTTGGAGAACTTCACAGAAGGTGGATTATACCCATACTCAAAGCACTACCTCCAGGACATCAAGGAAGCCCAGGGAAGCTACTGGGCGAACCACTTCTCGACCATTGGCCTGGTTGGCATGAACGAGTTCCTCATCAACTATATCGAGGAAGACATCACCACCAAGGGCGGCATCGAGAAGGCCATCGAGATCCTGGACTTCATGCGCGACAAGATGGAGGAGTACCAGGTAGAGACCAACTCACTGTTCAACCTGGAGGCCACCCCTGCAGAGGGAACCTCCCACAGGCTTGCAAGGCTCGACAAGGAGAGGTATCCGAAAATAAAGGTCGCCAACCAGTCCATGATGGAGAAGAACCCGAAGCTCGCTCCATACTATACGAACTCCACACAGCTTCCGGTCAACTACACATCCGATGTCTTCAAGGCCTTGGACCTACAGGACCAGATGCAGACCAAGTACACCGGCGGCACGGTCTTCCACATGTTCCTTGGCGAGCGTGCACCTGACAAGGAGGCCGTCAAGTCCCTGGTCCAGAGGATAGCTCACAACTACGAGCTTCCATATTACACGCTCTCACCAACATTCTCTATCTGTCAGGCCCACGGATACATCCCGGGTGAAAAATGGAAATGTCCGGAGTGCGGAGAAAGGACCGAGGTCTACTCGAGGATCGTGGGTTACGTCAGGCCAGTGCAGAACTGGAACGACGGAAAGCTTGCTGAGTTCCAGGACAGGATAGTCTTCGAGATGGCCTAGGTGTGTGGATGGTCGTCGTCTACGATGTGAACAAGTTCAGCCTTCAAGACTTTCCTAGGCGAACGGCAGCCATACTTTTCCTAGCCGGCTGTAACCTGAGATGTACGTTCTGCCACAATCCAGCCGTTGTCAGGTCCCAGAACCCCAAGTGGACAGAGGAGCGTCTGTTCAAGTTCCTCCAGCGAAGGCAGGGAAAGCTCGATGGTATCGTCATCACCGGAGGAGAACCGACCATCTACAAGGACCTCCACCTCCTTTTGCAGCGCATCAGGTACGAGTATGGCTTTGCGGTGAAGCTCGATACCAATGGCACTGAGCCGAAGATGATCAAGAACCTCATCGACAGGAACCTTGTGGACTACATCGCAATGGACGTGAAGTGCCCGTACAGCATGTTCAACCAGATAACCCAGTCCAAGAGGATGTGGCCCAAGGTCAAAAGGAGCATCGAGATAATCATCAACAGTCCTGTGGACCATGAGTTCAGGACCACGGTCATTCCAGAGCTTGGAGTACGAGAGCTCAAAGAGATCTATAGTTATGTGAAGAAGGGTAGGAGGTTCTATCTCCAATCCTACGCAGAAGGGACGACACTTCACCCGCAGAAGCATCTGCAGATCTACGATACTCAGCAGCTACAAGATATGGCAGATGCCATTAAAAAGACCCATAGGACCGGATGCGATATACTGGTCAGGTGATCTCGAAGACCTTGACCTTGGTCCCCGCAGTTATCCGGATCTCTTTTTCTGTGACCTCCACAGAGACCTCGTCCTCGCTTCCGGGTTTGGTATCTGCGATGGTCATCATGGTCCGGTAAACGACCTCAGAGCCCTGAACGAACGGAACCTTGCTGCGGTCTAAAACCTTTATCACACCAGCGAAGAAATGCTGGAAGCTCTTCCAGCCATTGGCACGGGCCAGGGTGAAGATGAACCTCTTCTCAGTATCGATGAGGTCAGGAGAGAATGCTGGGATAACTGGGAACATCAGCGGCTTGAACTTGCCGTACCTGCTGGTCCGCTCCATGTATCTGTCCCTGCAGTCGGCGTTGATGTAATCTGCATACTGGATAACACCCCACAGGACCATTAGGGAGCGGAGGTCGGGCCAGCCCTGGAGCCAATCCTTTGTGGCAAGCTCCGGACCCTCGGTGATGATCAGGAACCGTCCCATGAGCTTGTAGGTAAAGTCGTCGACCCACATCCTGTCAGACTGTGGGATGGTCACGTTGTTGATAACCCCCTCGAGCTGTTCTCGGGAGTCCCAGCCGTACCTCTTGATTACGGTGTTGGTTACGATGACATCCACATCGATGGGGACCTTGTTCATGTCCGCATCCTCGAGCGCGAAGAACTCTGGCTCGAATAGAGGCAGCATGGAGGGGTCCGACTGGAGCTTTTCCAGGTATGCGGAGGAGTTCTCGCTTTCCAGGATCACCCCGAAAGGTGTACCTTCGTACATCTTGTGTGTGACCTCCTGGCCCAGGTTCATCTGAAGGTTGGTGAGCCAGAACTTAGCGCGCTTGAAGAATCGGACAACAGTATCGATGTCCGCCCAACCCTTCATCTTGAGCTTGAGGGCCTTGTTGAGCTTGATGTCCTCTGGACTTTTTGCCCCAGACTTTTCAAAGGCCTCATACTCCTTGAGCGTTGGAAAACCAAGGGAGTCCAGGTAGAACAATTGGCCGTTGGTGACAAAGCACCAGAAGTGCTGTTCACCCTTATTGTGATGGATGATGACCTCTGCGCCATAACCCTTGAGCAGTCTGGCAAACCCATCTAGCGTGTTCACCTTGATGCTGTTGGGTGGAAACTCGATGCTCCCTGCTTTGATGATCCTGGCATTTCCGAGGTCTACCACGGTTCTTCCCCGTAACGCCAATCCTAGCAAAAGATATCAATTTACCGTTAAAATCGCGCAACTTTTAAATCTTAATAAGGTTATTAAGGTTATGAAGGTTAATAGGTGATACGAATGCCCAAGGCCCCCAACAAAAAGAAACGCACCATCACAAGCTTCACGACCTACCCCGAGGTACTCGAGCATATCGATAATATCCGGGGATACGAGTCACGCTCCGATTTCATACATAGAATGCTTGTGACCAAGATATATAACAGGGACAACGCCGAGGCTCCACTGGAGGTCTGGCAGACAGAAGAGGACAACCTCCGCGACAAACTGGAGCTGGAGTTCGCAAGGCACGGACCCTGGGCACCCATCGCCGTTGACGCGGTCCTCATAGAGGGGAACACGGTCTGCCTTGTCAAAAGGGACTTGGAGCCGTTCAAGGGAGATTGGTCCCTTCCCGGAGGATTCCTCAAGTACGGGGAGACCGCAGAAAGCGGGATCAAGCGGGTAATGAAGGACAAGACCGGCCTGGACGTCAACATCGTCAAGCTCGTAGGCGTCTTCTCCGACCCAGACAGGGACCCAAGGGGCCAGGTCATCTCCACGACATACCTGGTGGAGAAGGTGAACAAACACTCGAAGCTCAAGGCTGGACCGGGGGTCGAGAGCGTTGAGATGCATAAGATAAAAGACACAACCAACCTAGCATTTGACCACAGCATGGTCCTGAGTACAGCCCAGGACGTCATGAAAGGAGGACGATAACATGGAGATCATCACAGATATGCTGGACAACGACCTCTACAAGCTTTCGATGCAGAACGCGGTCTGTGCGCTCTACCCCCGGGCATGGGCGAGGTACACGTTCATAAACCGTGGGGGAACCGAGTTCCCAGACGGGTTCAGAGATGAGCTGGAGAGGATCGTCGATGGGTTTTCCAACCTCGCGCTGACCAAGGAGGAGGAGGCATTCCTCAAGGAGAAATGCCCATACCTGAATCCCGTCTACATCGACTTCCTCCGAGGTTACAGGTACGATCCGAGCGAGGTACACATCACAGACGATAATGGCCTCACCATTGTTGTGGAAGGACCATGGTACAGGACCATTATGTGGGAGGTCCCACTCATGGCCCTCATCAGCGAGCTCTACTTCTTGAGGACAGGACAGGCCGTGGACCTTGGACAGTTCCATGACCTGAACGCACAGAAGGGTCAGGCCATGAAGGAAGGGGGTCTGAAGGTCGCAGACTTTGGCACACGAAGGAGATATTCGAAGGAGAACCAGGGAATAGTGGTAGCTGACCTCATGAACAGTGCCAGTGATGCCTTCGTCGGAACAAGCAACGTCCACTTCGCCCGCATCCATGGCATCAAGGCCATCGGCACCCAGGCGCACGAATGGTTCCAGGCACATGCTGCGATGTTCGGCTTTAAGATGGCGAACGAGATGGCGCTCAACAGATGGGCACAGGTCTACAAGGGAGACCTCGGGATCGCTCTTTCAGACACGTTCACCTCGACCAACTTCTTCGAGTCCTTCGACAAGTACCTGGCAAAACTGTTCGACGGTGTCAGACAGGACAGCGGAGATCCGTACGAGTTCGCAGACGCTGCCATCGAGCATTACCTGGGTCTCGGGATAGACCCCATCAGCAAGACCATGGTCTTCTCGGACTCGCTGACAGTGGACAAGGCCATTGCACTTCAGCAAAGGTACCGGGGTAGGATCAAGACATCCTTCGGTATCGGCACGCACTTGACCAACGATGTGGGGGTGAAGGCCCTGAACATGGTCATCAAGCTCACAGGCTTCAAACCGCGGGAGGATGCGGAGTGGGTTCCCACAGTGAAGCTTTCGGACGATGTCGGTAAGCATACTGGCAACGAGGAGATGATAGACATATGCAAGAAGGTACTGGGAGTCGACTGAGCGGATATGCAGAGGCTGCAGAGGAGATAGAACGCTTCATCAGAAAGCAGGTCGAGGACGCCCACTGTGAGGGGGTCGTCATCGGTCTTTCCGGTGGCATAGACAGTGCCGTGGTGTATGAACTGTCATGCCGAGCCATAGGTGAGGAGAAGGTCTATCCGATCTTCATGCCAATGGATGGGAACGAACCAATCCCAGATGGTGTGGCGGAGCTTATCAGGAACAAGGAGCTCCGCATCATTGAGATAGGGCCTATTGTCAAGGCGTTCGAGGAGGGATCGGACGACCCGGACATGGACCCGATCTCCCGTGGCAACATCATGGCCAGGACAAGAATGACCATTCTCTACCAGCTTGCGAACAGGCAGCACAAGATGGTCATCGGCACCGGGAACTGCAGCGAGATAATGCTCGGTTACTTCACCAAGTACGGGGACGGAGGCGTGGACATGGAACCCATAGGTGGCCTTTACAAGACCGAGGTCTTTGCAATGGCCAGGTTCCTGGGCATCCCATCGGCCATCATCAATAGACCACCTTCTGCAGGGCTATGGGACTGCCAGACCGACGAGGACGAGCTCGGCTTCTGCTACGACCTCATCGATAGGATCCTGATAGCTCGCTCGAAGTTCCCAGAAGGTACAGATCATAAGCAAAGGACCAAGGCCATCGCCACGATGGTTGGGACGGACCAGGAGACGGTCCAAGCCATCCTCACAATGATCAAAAGGAACGTTCACAAGACCAAGATGCCGCCAACATGTCCCATACCGATAGACATGCACAACGGCATGGGTAACAGGGAGGAGATACCATGAGAACAGTGTTCGTAGAGATAGATATGAGAAATGATTTCGCAGACGACCCCAGGGCGGCACTTCCTGTGCCCGGGACCTACGCCCTTGTCGGAAAGATGAGGGTGGTCGAGGACCTGGTCGACGAAGTGCTCGAGACCTTCGACCATCATGAGGCCGATGACGAAGCCTCCCAGAAGGAGTTCGAGATCTTCGGTCCCCACTGTGTTCCAGGAACCTGGGGCCATGAGAGGATAGCAGGACTGGCCCCCTCCAGATCCATGCCGAAGAACACCTACGACTTCTGGAAGGGTGTCGGGATGGACGGCGCTCCCCCATCCTGGGCAGAGGAGCTGGTCATGGGAGCCGACCTCATCTACGTCGGCGGAGTTGTCACAGGCATCTGTGTCAACGCCTTCATCAACGGTGCCATCGAGAAAGGTCTTGCGCCCAAGCTCCGGGTGATATCGGACTGTGTCGCAAACCTCGAAGGCGCAGAGGGTGTGGACAGCACCGAGGACCTCTTCAATAAATGGACCGGGGCTGGTGTCACGGTCATAGGCTTTGATGAGGCTATCAAGGAACTCACCGAGGTGGTATGAGTGGACAGGGACATCGGCTTCGACCTGCACGGTGTCCTCACAGAACGTCCTGACATCATGCGTGGGATCCTGGAGTTCCTGGTGCAGCAGGGATTCGTTATCCACATCATCTCTGGCTCCCCACTGGTCGAGCTCGAGGCAGAACTGACATCCCTTGGATACATCAAGAACCTGCACTACCACAAACTGTACTCCATCGTTGACGAACTAAAGTCCCGCGGTACCAAGATGTGGACCGACGATCAGGGCAACTGGTGGTGCGATGATGAGCTCTGGTGGCCTATCAAAGGAGAGATCTGCGAAGAGCTCGGAATAAAGCATCTCTTCGATGACAGTATCCAGTACGGTAGGTTCATGCCAGATGGAACGACGTTCCACTTGGTAGGTAACAGGCCGAAGGTTTAGTCGTCATCTTCGATGGGGTTTACGATGATGGCATCCTCGATGTCGTCATCGTCCTCCATATCGTCAAACTCGTCCTCTTCGAGCTCCATCTCGACTATCTCGTCCTCTGGAAACTCCTCCTCATCCATCAGAGGTGCCTCCTCGTCAGTGAGGGCAAGAGCATCATCCTTTCGTGGTGGAGCGGACTCGCCATCTGCATCGTCGAATGACTCTGGAAGGTCGTCGGCGAACTCTGGTGGGATCTCCTCGTCGAGCTCGACGTCCTCCTCCATTTCTTCTTCCTCAGCATCGCCTGAAGAGACCTCGACCGC
>JANQNL010000159.1 GCA_028279585.1 Thermoplasmatota archaeon | reverse complement strand
GATGAGCTTGGCAACGTCGTGCATCTTTTCGAGAGGGAGTGCTCTGTCCAGTGGAGGCACCAGAAGGTCGTGGAGGAATCACCTTCCCCAGCTCTGGACGAAGAGCTGAGGAATAAAATGGGGGAAGCTGCGGTCAGAGCTGCCGAGGCCGTGGGCTATACCAACGCAGGAACTGTAGAGTTCATGCTTGACGGGCAGCACAACTTCTATTTCCTGGAGATGAACACCAGGATCCAGGTGGAGCATCCCATCACAGAGGCTGTGACAGGGATAGACCTGGTAAAGTGGCAGATGAAGGTGGCTGCTGGAGAGGAGCTGAAGTTCAAGCAGGACGACCTCCAGCAGCGCGGTCATGCCATCGAGGTACGTGTGTATGCCGAGGACCCAGAGAACGGATTCCTTCCGTCCACTGGGAAGCTGACCAAGTTCAAACCTCCGCAGGGGCCGAACATTCGGAACGACTTCGGCGTAGAGACCGACCAGGATGTCAGTCCATACTACGACCCGATGCTTGCAAAGCTCATCGTGTATGCAGAGACCAGGGACGATGCCATCCAGAAGATGGCGTGGGCCCTGAACAACTACCTTGCATTGGGCGTGACGACGAACATCTCGTTCCTAAAGGACGTGGTCCAGCACCGGGCATTCAGACAAGGAAGGATCACTACGCATTTCATCGACGAACATTTCCACGACTGGTCCCTTGGTGGCCAGAGTGTGCCGTCTGCGGTGTTGATCGCTGCGGCCATCACAGACTTCATGCATCAAGCGGGACATGTGGAGGTCAACGGAAATGGTACAGCACCAACGGATGCTCACTCGCCGTGGAAACAAGCCGGTAAATGGCGGATGGGGGGTGACTAGATGGATATGGCCTACAAGTTCGGTGAGAGGATCTACGAGGTGTCGGTGGACAAGGGCAGCGGTAGTTTCATCGTCAAGATAGACGGACATCTGTATCGTGTTGATGCAGAGGAGGTCCGTCAAGGATACTATACCATCACCTTCCGCGGACACACACACAAACTTGTTGTGTCCCAGGAGGCCGACAGGCGTATGGTCTTCATGGACGGCGAGGTCTACCAGCTCAACAAGACCGAAGGTCGCAGGGAGCACAAGGTGGACGAGCCACAGGGTGACCTCAAGTCGCCCATTGCAGGAAAGGTCGTTAAGGTCCAGTTCAAGGTGGGTGACACCGTGGAGAAGGGCCAGACCATCATCATCATGGAAGCCATGAAGATGGAATATGAGGTCAAGGCCCCACAGGCCGGGACCATCAAAAAGATCAATTTCGAGGAGGGGGCGCAGGTGGAGACCGGCGAGGTGCTGGTAGAGATGGAAGAGGGGGAGGAGTGAATGAAGGTCATAGATTCTAACATCGACACAAGCTCTGAGGACTTTGCGAACAACGTCGAGCACTACGAACTACTGGTCAAGGACCTGAAGGACAAGTTCCGGATGTCCAGGGAAGAGAGGAAACCCGAGGCCCTTCAGAGGCTCAAGGATGCGGGAAAGCTCACTGTCCACGAAAGGATAGAGAGGATCCTGGACCCTGACACACCGTTCATGGAGCTTTCGACCATGGCCGGGTTCGAGATGTACGAGGGTGTAGGTCCTGGAGCTGGAATGGTCACAGGCATCGGTCTAATCCATGGCCAGGAGGTCATGATAGTTGCCAACGATGCTACGGTCAAGGGTGGAACCTACTTCCCAATGACCGTGAAGAAGCATCTTCGCGCCCAGGAGATAGCCCTCGAGAACCAGCTACCATGCATCTACCTGGTGGACTCTGGTGGAGCGTTCCTGCCTCTGCAGGACGAGGTGTTCCCTGACAGAGAGCACTTTGGTCGTATCTTCTACAACCAGGCAAGGATGTCTGCACAGAACATACCGCAGATCGCTGTGGTGTTGGGCTCGTGCACCGCTGGTGGAGCTTACGTTCCCGCGATGTCGGATGAGGTCATCATCGTTGAAGGTAACGGGACGATCTTCCTTGCAGGTCCACCACTGGTGAAGGCCGCTACTGGCGAGGATGTTACCGCTCAGGACCTGGGTGGTGCGAAGTTGCATACCGAGCAGTCCGGTGTAGCAGACCATTATGTCAAGACAGAAGAAGAGGCCCTGGACATGACCAGGGACATCGTGTTCAATCTCAATCCCCAGCCAAAGACCTTTGTTGGTGTCAAGCCTCCAGAGGACCCGCTCTATGATATCAAGGAGATCTACGGCATCATCCCCATGGACCTTCGAAAGCCCTTCGAGGTCAGGGAGATCATCGCTCGATTGGTGGATGGTTCGAAGTTCCATGAGTTCAAAAAGAGCTACGGGACCACCATCGTCTGCGGCTTTGCAAAGATCATGGGATACCCTGTTGGTATCATCGCGAACAACGGTGTGTTGTTCTCCGAGAGCGCTTTGAAAGCTACGCATTTCATCGAGATGTGCTGTCAGAGAAAGACGCCGCTTCTGTTCCTTCAGAACATCACTGGCTTCATGGTCGGTCAGAAGGCAGAGGCTGGTGGTATCGCAAAGAACGGGGCCAAGATGGTCATGGCTGTCGCCAACGCGAACGTACCAAAGTTCACTGTTATCATTGGTGGATCGTTCGGAGCTGGCAACTACGGAATGTGCGGTCGTGCATACCAGCCCAGGCAGCTCTGGATGTGGCCTAACGCTCGTATATCTGTTATGGGCGGTGAGCAGGCCGCGTCCGTGCTTGCCCGTGTGAAGAAGGACCAGATGTTCAGAAAGGGCGTTGTGCTCTCTGACGATGAGCTGCATCAGATCAAAAAACCCATCCTGGATAAGTACGAGAAGGTCGGAAACCCGTACTACTCGTCAGCCAGGATATGGGATGATGGCATAATCGATCCAGCCGACACCAGGATGGTGGTCGGTCTGGGAATTGCAGCTTCTCTTAACGCACCGATACCGGACTACAAGTTCGGTGTCTTCAGAATGTGAAGTTCCCCCACCACATGTGGTGGTCACCTAAAGGGAAAAGGTCAGGGGGAGGAGGAACTCCTTCCCCTTGGCCCACCCTATTTCTCAAGGACGAGCTGTGCTTCTTCCATTGTTCTTGCACAGACCAGGGGGCTCCTTGCTCCGTCCTGCAGCTGGATGTTCAGCTCATTGCCTTTGTCATCCAGGACGACACCACCAGCTTCTCTGACGATGAGAGTTCCTGCAGCGATGTCCACGATACGGAGGTTGATACCTCGCTGGTAGAACACGTCCAACGCGCCTTTGGCAACGTAACACATTTCGAGGGAGGCCGAGCCAAGTGAACGGACCTTCTTGGCCTTCTTTGCGAAATCGTAGGTGATGGGGTCTGACATGCTGCCCATGTGAAGGCACAGTCTTGGCCCGCTGTAGTCATAGCGGGTGGGTTCGAGCTTTCGACCATTGAGGTAGGCACCAGCTCCTTTAACCGCCCAGTATGTCTCGTCCGCAGCGAGGTTGGAGACCACGCCAGTGGTGAGACTGTTGACGTCAGTGCTTCCTAAGGCTAGTGAGATGGAGTACATCGGTATCCCCCAGGCAGAGTTGAACGTCCCGTCTATCGGGTCTGCGACCAGGACGCGGTCGTAGCCTCTGTCCTCGAAGCCCAGGTCCTCGCTGAGGACATTGGCGTCGAGGTCCAATTCTCCTACTACTTCTCGGATGGTCCGTTCTGCAAGCATGTCTATCTCATGCTCGTCCGCAGGTTTCCAGAAAGGCTCGGTCTTGGGGTCAGAGACCTTGTCCAGGTATCCATCGATGTTCTCACGGACGCGTCGAACTATCTCAAGCAGTGCGAAGAGGTCGTTCTGGTCCTTCTCGGAACAGGAGCGATGGATGACCTCATGCCAGGCCTCTGGATGTGACTGCATGCTCATTCCCTTTCAGCATGGTACTTGGCCGCAGCCCTTACAAGACCTAGGAACAGAGGGGCAGGCCGGCTTGGTCTTGATTTGAACTCTGGATGGTACTGGACACCCATATAGAACGGATGGTCGCCTAGCTCTGCGATCTCCATCTTAATTCCATCAGGCGACCTTCCACTGAACATGAACCCTGCGGCCTCGAACTTATCGATGTACTCCGGATTTATCTCGAACCTGTGTCTGTGTCGCTCCGAGATCTCTGTGGATCCGTAGAGGTCGAAGGCCATGGTCCCTTCCTTGATGAGGGTGGGCTGAGCGCCAAGCCTCATGGTCGCGCCCTTGTCCTCAACACCTCTCTGTTCAGGTAGCAGGTCCACGACAGGGTGTGGTGAGTCGTCGTCGAACTCGGAGCTGGATGCTCCTTCCAGACCCATGACGTTCCAGGCATACTCAATGGCCATGACCTGTAAGCCCAAGCATATTCCCAGGGCGGGGACATCGTTCTCTCGTGCATACTTGAGTGCGAGCTTCTTTCCTTCGATACCGCGGATGCCGAACCCACCGGGAACAAGGACGGCGTCCGAAGCCTTGATGTCGTCGAGCATCTTGGCAAGCTTTTCATCGAAGTTCTCATCCTTTAGCTCTGGTGTGTCAACCCATATGACGTTGGGTTTGACACCGACCTCGACACCTGCATGGTGCAATGCCTTCAGATGTGAGAGGTATGAATCCTTCAGCTGGGAATACTTACCGACCAGTGCGATATTGACCTCTGTCTTGAGGTTCTGGTTCTTCTCGACGAACTTTTCCCATGTAGCCAGGTCAGGCTCCTTGATCTCGAGACCCAGGGTCTCCTGGACGAAGGTAGTGACGTTCTGGGAGTGGAGAAGTAATGGGACCTGATAGACGTCCCCTACATCATGTGCAGAGAGGACGGCCTCGGGTTTGATGTCGCAGAACATCGAGATCTTTGCTCTGACATCATCGACAAGTGGCTCTTCACATCTGCATACTATCGAGTCTGGATGAACTCCAGCAGCCATCAGCTCTTTTACGCTATGCTGGGTGGGCTTTGTCTTCTGCTCACCTACAACTCCCATTACGGGGACCAAGGTGGTATGGAAGATCATCAGGTTGTCCCTACCCTCTTCGCTCCGAAGCTGACGGACAGCCTCGACGTAGGGCGCGGACTCGATGTCCCCGATGGTCCCGCCGAGCTCGACCAAAGTGATGTCTGCGCCATCATCCATTCCGACCTGACGGATGCGGCGCTTGATCTCGTTCGTGATATGCGGGATGATCTGGACGGTCTTGCCCAGGAACTCCCCTTTCCTTTCCTTCTCGATGACCGACTGGTAAACCTTACCGGTGGTGATGTTATGGTCCCTGCGCAGAACTACATCGAGATATCTCTCGTAGTTTCCAAGATCAAGGTCCACCTCACCACCGTCATCCAGGACGTAGACCTCCCCATGCTCGATGGGGTTCATCGTGCCTGCGTCGATGTTAAGGTATGGGTCGATCTTCACTGATGTGACCTTGTAGCCGCATCGCTTGAGAAGAAGCCCGATAGAAGATGCTGTGATGCCCTTTCCTAGCCCGGAAAGGACTCCCCCGGTGACGACGATGTATTTCATGTCTATCAACGGGGCCCCCACATCTCGGTATTGGCCTATAAGGTTTTTCCATCCGAGAAAGGGCACAGCCTGTGCCATTGGGGTTGGAGGATATCAATCGATCTTCATCTTACCCTTTGCCCCGCAGCTTGGGCACTCGATCTTTACGATGTTGCCCTCCGGAATGACAGGGAACCGATGCTTGCACTTTGGACAGATGATGTCTATCTCATCGCCCTCTTCTTCGACGGGGGCATGCATCTCAGCGCTGTCCCAATCCTCTACCCCGTCTGTGGCCTTGTCCCAGTCCTCGACCTCCTCTTCGGGTTCCTCTTCTACTTCCGGTTCAGGCTCCTTCTTCGGCTTGGGTTCCTTCTTAGGCTTCTTTGGAGGATCCGGCTCCGAGACCTGCGCATCGTCCCAGTCCTCTATCTTCCTGGACTCGGCCTCCGCATGGTCCGTGATTATCTCGGCATCATCCCAGTTGGAGACTTCGTCCATGTTCGCATCGATGGGGGAAGCGTCCAAGGCTGCAAGGTCCAGTTCGATGTCGTCATTATCGTCAGCCTCTGGGTCCCAATTATCACCCAGGGCCTTGATGCAGGACTTCTTGTACCTGATGGCCTCCTTGTGCTCATCGTCGATGGTGAGGACACGGTTGAAGCATTTGATGGCTGCCTTGTAATCCTGGGTCGAGCGCATGGCAACACCGCGGTTGAGCCAAGCTCTGACATCGAACGGGTCACGGACAAGGGCCTGGTCAAAGCATCTCACAGCATCGACGAAGTCTGCAAAGCCCATGGACATGGTCTCACCGAGGTAGACCCATGCGTCCGGGTTCTCGGCATCAATGTGGACCGCTTTGTCGAAGGCAGCCTTCGCAGCATCGAAGTCCTTGCGCTTCAGAGCGATCTGGCCCTGGACCACCAGGGTCTCGGAGGACTCTTGGACGTCGAGCGCGCGGGTGACGGACCTCTCGGCCTCGTCGAGGCGGCCAAGGTCGATGAGCGCCTGGGCCTTCTTTCTCCATAGGTTATCGTCATTGAGTCTTTTGACGAGGGCCCTGTCATAGCAGCGCATACCTTCTTTGTGGTCCCCACTGGCGACCAGCAGATCGCCCTTTAGGGTCCATGCATCATAATCTTTGGAATCCTCCTTCAGGATGGCCCCAACCTTTAGGAGTGCTGCGTCAACATCTCCAATATCGGCGAGCCTTTCTATATCCCTGCGCGTGCTATCTTCCATGGTTTCACAACCCTCACTTCTTCCGCTTCTTGTTTGAGCGGATCCGCCTCCGCTTCCTCTTTTTATGGAACACGTACTTGACGGGCACCCTCCTGTCCTCCCCGGTCCAGAAAGGGCATCTCATGCACTTCTGCCCGATGGTTACCTCCCAGCCGTAAAGCGTCTCGTTCTTGATGGGGCTCAAGGTGGAGCCACATACGGGGCAGGATTGGTATGGTTTCTGTACGTGTGAGGTCCTGCAGTGAACCTCAAGACCGTAGCCATCCATGTTCGCAACTATCTTTCGAAGCCTTTGTCCCGATATCTTGTACGCAGGATCGATGGCTTCAAGACGTCCAGTCACGATCTGTGCCAGATGATACTGACAATCGACGACCAGCAGTTCGTCCATGACCTCCCGCACCACACCCTCCACCACGTCTGTGGGAGGTTTCTTGTACATGGTGTGGGAAGGATTCGAGATTATTTAAAAGTTGAGAAGGAAGCGTAGTAAGTTAGGAAATATACTGAAAAGAATCGATGTTCAGAACGATGCCGAAGGTCCATGAACAGTTCTGAACATCGACCCTTCTTTCCATTTCGTAACTTACGGAGCTTCCTTATCGACGCTCGAGAAGACTTCCCACACCATCTTCGCAGGTCATTTCGATGAGGGTTTCTTCTTCCCTTTCTTCTTGGAAGAGGACTTCTTTCGGGAAGCCTTCTTCGGCTTCTCGACTGGTTCTGCTTCCTCCTCTGGCTCTTCTTCCTTGTCTTCCTCGTCCTTTGTCTTGTCTTCGATCTTGATGTAACCGTTCTCCACCATGCCAGGCTTTATCCTGAACAGCATGTCCTTCAAGGTCATGACGTTCTCCTGGACCTCTGGCATGTGGTCGAAGACGATGAGTACAAGGACCACGAGCACCGCCCCTGCGTAGAACTTGGCGATGATGTTGTGGCTTAGTTCGAAGGACATGATGCCTTCGTAGACCACATAGATCACAGCGGAGTTCCTGAACAGGTTCGCGATGAACACTGCGGGAACGACCAGAAGTATAGAGATTATCTTTCGCATCCAGCCAGCCCTTTCCTGGAGCCTACGGACCTGTCTGTACCTCCATCTCCAGAAGTATGACATGAACGGTCCCGCGCTCTGATGCTTGGTAGAATACTCGCCCCTCATCCTGTCCGCCCACTTCTCCCAAAGCCCTCGGTTCGGTTTGGTGAATGCGATGGAGGTTAGGAGGAGCAAGCTTGCCTGTATACCAGTGCATGCAAGTACGATGGAGATCGGCGTGTTTGGATGACTGAATCCAGCCTCTACAGGATAGCATACTCCACCTGGGCAAGTTGTAGCTGCGGATGCACCCACGTCCACATCGTAGCCAAAGATCTGGAGGATACCCACTGACAGGGATACGACGAACCAGATGAGCCCGGACGACAGTATCTCGACCTTGGACACGATGAAATAGACTCCAGTGGTGGACACGCCAACATGCGCCAGCCAGTCCATGGCCGCAAGGTCCTCGTCGAACAGGAAGTTCAGGACCTCGTGGAATGCCAGGTACCCGAACAGCAGGGCTGCGCCAATGACGAGCAGGACGTTTATCCAATCCGGCATCTCGTAGTAATGAGGGATCAAGAACAGCCAGGATGCCGCGAAGAGAGCATCAGCAATGGCCATGAAGATGTGGCGGTACTTCATCTTCAGGAACGTTCCGACTAGGAGGAACGGTATCGAGAGGGCTATGAAGATAAGCTCCAGGTTCTCGAAGGTCAGGGCCAGGCCAAGTATCTCGTATTCCACGGCTATCACTTACCAATCCTGTAATGTACTTATAAAGATTTGTTAAACAATCTATGGTATGGCTTGGACTGCATTTCCAGTACTATGCCTTATTGCAGCCGAGCAGGTGAGGGGGGGTGAGGTCCGAACCAGCGGAGGCTGCTGGGTGGGGAGGATCTGGTGGGAGGGGAACTCGTTTACGGCTTCTGACGATAGTACTTGAGAAGGGTCTTGGCTATCTTCTTCGGGTGGTGCACCCGGTCCACATACTTCCGCCCCTCAGAAGAGATGTCGGACATCTCGCTCTTCTTTTTCTTGAGAAGGCCCACGATCACCTTGTCCAGGTTGTCTGGCATGGCCGGGATGACCGGGCAGTTATCATAATCCGAAGAGTGGTGACGACAGATGACTGGAACACCCCTCGCCATGGACTCAATGGACACCATCCCATACGCATCGATGTAATCGGAAACAGCGTCGATGCAGAGGTGGGCTTCCATCAGTCTTTCCATCGCCTCCTCGTAAGGCCTGTTCTCCACCAGGTCAAGTTCGATCTTGTAGCCCTTCTTCTTGAGCTTCTTCACAGCGGCCTTGACATGCTTGGTTCCTTTGGTCTCCCAGTGGGTAGGCATGTGGACTATCTTGAGAGGGACCTTCTTACCCGCTCCCTGGGGCCATTCAAGCTTGAACCGGACCTTGTTCAGATGATATGGATTGGGGATCCAGATGAGCTCCCTTCCTCCCACGTACTCCTTACACTTCAAAAGGTCCGGGGAGATGACGAACATCTTCTGCGCGACGTTGTGGAACTTGGTGTTCTGGTTCTTGCGAAGTTCTGTACCATGAAAGTGAAGGAAGAACTTCTTCTTCGGGTGTAACAACTTATGCCATTTGTAGAACAGGCCTGGGAGCCCGAACCCACCATGGACATGGATGATGTCATAATCGTCGATCTCACGCATAATGGTCATGAGCTCGTCGAACATGGCAAGCTTCGTGTAGCCCTTCTCGACCCATGGGCCGGACAGTACCACCGGGATGTCCACGGGAACCTGTCTTGGGTCCTGGATGGCAAGGACCTTGGCATCGTGGCCGAGCTCACGCTGGGCTTTCGCGATCCGTTGGGGAACAGAGGCCAAAGCATCCACGTGAAGGATCCTCACGGGTCTTACCTCCGTTT
>JANQNL010000148.1 GCA_028279585.1 Thermoplasmatota archaeon | reverse complement strand
CCTGGTTTCAGGCAGGTCAATGGAACGGTCCTTTCCGATGCAGACCTCATTATCGCGGTCTCTGACGAACTTGCGGGGATGGCCGAGAGGATATTCGACATCGAGGTCAAGGTCATCACCAATGGTGTGGACACTGATCGGTTCACCCCCTCTGATGAGGTCGAGCGGACCTACCACTGTGGGTTCGTAGGGATGTTCAGACCGGAAAAAGGCCCCATCCAAGCTCTAGAAACATTTGCCAAGATCAAAGAGCAAGTGGGAGATGACGCTCAGTTCGTGATGGTAGGGGATGGACCTCTCTGGACAGAGGTCATCGAGACCCGGGCACGGCTAGGTCTTGAGGATAACGTTAAGCTCACGAAACTTCTCAAAGGTAAGGCCTTGGTCCGTTCGTACCAAAGCTGCAGGTCGATCATCCTTCCGTCTGAACGCGAAGGGCTCGGGATCGTCGCCCTTGAATCCTTGGCCTGCGGAACACCCGTGGCCGCATTCTCTGTGGGTGGTCTCAAGTCCATCCTCGACGATGGTGTCCGAGGCATCCTTGTCGAACCTGCAGACATCAACGCTCTGGCAGACGAAGCCGTCGAGTTGATGGGAAAGGGCTACCTTACCCGATCTGGATCCAATGGACGGCAGAAGATCTGTGACAAGTTCAGCCTGGAAAAGACAACGTACGACCACATCAAGGCTTACAAAAGCCTCCTCGGTTGAACCTATTTCTTCATGTAGATGGTCTTGGGCTCTGTGAACTCTTCGAAGCCCCATCTTCCAAGTTCCCTTCCGATACCGGAGGCCTTTACCCCACCGAATGGAGCGTTCTTCTCAACGATCATGTGGGTATTGATCCACGACGTCCCGCACTGCATATGCTCCGAGACCCTACGGGCAAGTTCCATGTCGTTTGTCCAGACAGATCCTCCAAGACCAAACCTGCTGGAGTTCACACGGTCAAGGGCATCGTCGATGGAAGGAACAGGAACAATGGGCACGATCGGGCCGAACTGCTCGTTACTGACCACTGAGAAGGACTCGTCGACATCGGTGCAGACAGTTGGTTCATGGAAATATCCCGGGAACCCTTCCTGGCCCATGAGCGTGTTACCGCCGAACTTGATCGTTCCACCATTGTCCTTTGTGTCCTGCACCATGTTCTGGACAACCTTGAGCTGAGGGAGGTTGTTCAGTGGCCCCATGTTCACTCCTGCTTCTGCGCCGTTGCCTACCTTGATGCCATCCATGCTGGCAACGTAGGCCTTGACCAGGTCCTCGTAGAGTGGTTCCTCCACGTACACTCGCTTCACCGCGATACAGACCTGACCGGCGTTCCTGAACGAGGACCACATGAGGCTTGCGACCTTGGACAGATCGAAGTCCTTTGCAACGATAGCAGCATCATTTCCACCAAGCTCTAGAGAGACCTTTTTCAACCCAGAGGCTGCAATACCTTCCAGGACCTTTGGGCCGGTCTCCACGCTTCCGGTGAACGAGACGCGCCTGATGTGCTTGGATGTGACCAGAGCCTTGCCGACATCGTCGGCACCGGTGACAACGCTGATGATGCCCTTGGGCAACCGGTCAGCCAGGATATTACCGAGCTTCATGTTCCCAAGCGGGGTCGTAGGTGCAGGCTTGACCACCAGTGGATTTCCCGCAAGCAGAGCGGGTGCAGATTTCCATCCCATCAGGGCGAACGGGAAGTTCCAGGGAAGGATGAGCGCGCAAGGCCCGATTGGGCGGTGGATGACAGATAGCCGCACAGATTCTGTATCGTTCAGGACCTCTTCCTCGACATCGAGGGTGGAGAAGAACTTGAACGTCGAAGCACAGGCCAGTGCCTCGTGCTTTGCCTCACCGAGTGGCTTACCGACCTCTGCTGTGATGGTGGCTGCAATGTCGTCCATGTTAGCTTTGATATCGTCTGCTATCTGCGCCAAGACCTTCTTCCTTTGATCAAAGGTCAGGTCAGACCAGAGGTGTTGCGACTCTGCAGAGATCGCGCAAGCCTGTTCGACATCCTCGACATTGGCCTTTGGCACCCTGTTAATGACCTCAAGCGTTGCGGGGTTCAACACATCCATCCATCCACCATCGGATGGGCCCTTTAGCTCGGAGCCTACGATCATCTGCATTTTCAAGCCTCCTTGGGTGATATGACCCCTAGGGTCGAATGATTATATTTACGTTGTCTGCCCCCGGTCTTACCCAAAGGTCCCACTGTGAAAATACCACAAAATCATGCATCTGGAACAAGGACACTCAATAAAGGGTTATATATGACATATTGGATATAGAGTCAGCTTTTATTATAATAGGTGGATACTATGGCCAAGGTCATTTCCATTGTGAACCAGAAAGGAGGGGTTGGAAAGACCACTACCTCGATAAACCTATCAGCATCCATGGCTGTGAAGGGAAAGAGGGCACTGGTCATTGATACGGACACACAGGGCAACGCGACCTCGGGTCTCGGCTTCGATAAGAACGATGTCGAGTATACCATCTACGAGATCTTCGTAAGCCAGTGCAACGTGTCCGACGCAATATTGCATACCGAGCTCGAAAACCTTGACATCATTGCTTCGAACGTTCAGCTTGCGGGAGCTGGTATCGAGCTAGTTGACGTCGAGGACAGGGAGATGATCCTGACCAACGCTCTGGCCGAGGTCAAGGACGACTACGATTACATCTTCATCGATTGTCCACCATCCCTTGGGCTCATCACGCTAAACTGTCTTATCGCTTCAGATTCAGTTCTCATCCCACTGCAGTGCGAGTTCTATGCACTTGAGGGTATGAGCGAACTGCTCGACACCATCGCACTTGTGCAGAACGGGCTCAATGAAGAACTTGAGCTCGAAGGTATCCTCATGACCATGTACGACCAGAGGACAAATCTTTCGAACCAGGTCGTATCCGAGGTCGAGGAGTATTTCGCAGAGAAGGTCTACAAGACCAGGATCCCAAGGAACGTCCGATTGGGTGAGGCTCCCAGCTTTGGAAAGCCCGTCATCCTCTACGACCCTGACTGCAAGGGCTCAATAGCATATCAGGCCCTGGCAGAGGAGATGATAGAGAATGGCTAAGAAGGCCATGGGTCGGGGGCTAAAGGCCCTTATTCGTGATAAGAAAGAGACGAAGAAGAAGGGCTCTTCCAAAAAGCAGAAGGAAGAGAAGAAGGAGATGGACGAGGAGCTCCTCAAGCTCTGGGCTGAGAAGAAGGCCAAGCAGAAGCTTGCGCAGTGCAAGACAGAGCACGACGAGTCCGTCCTTGTGGACGAAGAGGAGATAATGGACGAGATGGAGGAGGAGATTGGCGAAGCACTCGAAGCATCGAACGACCTCAGTGATGAGGAAGTAGCGGAGAAGAAGGCTGCTGCCATGGATGCTTACAGAGACCTTGTCGGTAAGTTCCTGCAAGATGGGGACGATTGCGACGCTCCGGAGGCCATTCCTGTAGAGGACGAGGAAGAGGCCAAGGAAGCGGAGGAGATAGAGGAGTGGGCCGAGGTCGAGTACGTGGACGAGGAGGAGGAGGAAGATCCAATCGAATCTGACGATTCTTCGGATCTTTCGGGGCGTAACCCTCAAGAAGAGATCCAAGAGACCGAACCGGTCGATGACGATGAACAGGTCACAGCCGAGGATCCAATCGAATCTGACGATTCTTCGGATCCTTCGGGTAGTGACCCTCAGGATGAGCCGAAAGAAAAAGGCAAGTCCAAGGCCAAAAGGGACAAAGATGACCCCAAGGTGGTCTACGAAAGACTGCTGAAGAAAATGAAGAAGAACAGGTAGGGAGGCGGCCACATGGTCAAACCCAAGAGGAAATCACTGGGCAAGGGGCTTGGAGCCCTTATCCGAAATCCAAACCAGGAAGAGCCAGACAGAAGGGAGAACCTGCGACAGTACAGGGACTACCTCGAGATGGCATGGGAAGACGGAAGGCTTTCTGATGGTGAGGCAAGGAGATTGGAACAGAAGCGAGAAGAGCTCGACATCTCCATGGAGAAACACCACAAGCTGGAGCGGATAGTCAAGCGCAAGATGGGGCTTGATGTAGATGAGGAGGCTCCTGAGACAGAAAGACGTCCAAGGCATCCGGAAGGTGAGGAGAGAAGGCCAAAGAAGGGGAAGATGCGCAAGATGAAGGGTGGAAAGAAGCGTGTCATGAAAGGTCAGTCCCCATCTCAGGAAGGTGTTGTCGATGCAGACGAGAAAGAGGTCGTCTGGGACATGGTGGACGAGAACCAACCCCGCTATGACGATGAGGAACCGTCAGAGGAAGAGGCCCAGGCTATCCTTGCAGAACATTCTCACGGTTATGATGCTCCGATGTCGGACAAGGCCACACATGATGGTCCAAGGCCGAAGAAGGGCAAGAAGAAGAAGGGTAAGAAGAAGAAGGGCAAGCGGCCACGGCCAGACGAGGAGGAGGACCCTGAGCTTTCCATGAAGCGCGAAAGACTTGCCAGGATCAACGAGTACTTCAACAGAGGAACGGACCTGTTCAAGGCTGGAAAGTACCAGGGGGCCATTGACAACTGGGAAAGGATCCTTGAGCTGGACCCTAACCAGAAGACCATCTCCAAAGCGATCAGCCATGCAAAGACAAAGCTTGCAGAGATGGAACCGAAGGAGGAGACCTGGGACGAGCCGTCCACAGAGGAACCTGAGGTCGCAGCAGACGCAGAGACCTGGGTCCAGGATGAGCCAGAACAGCCCGAGCAGCCTGCAGAACCCATGTCTGTTGACAACATCAAGGCTGACATGCCCATGCACTTGCTCGATGACGAACCCGATACCAATTCACCAGAACCTGAAGGTCCAGAGCCTGATGGGGCCGAGCATGACTTCGAGTCCACACTGGTCGGAGGAACACCTCCAGAACAGGAGGAGAAGGAAGAACCAACCTTTGACGATGAACCTGAGGAACCAACCTTTGATGATGGACCTGAGGAACCCACCTTTGACGATGAACCTGAGGAACCCGAGGTGGAGTTCGACGACGATGCTCCTCCAGAACCAGACCTTCCAGCAGATGATGCTCCAGAACCACCTGGTCCAGAGATGGAGGGGACTCCCGAGGAGACCGGACCTGCCGCGGAGCAGGATTGGCATGACCATCAGAGCGATATTAAATCCGAGCTAGAGGCCCTCAAGAACGAGGCCATAGCCGACATGATGGAGGAAGAGGAGAAAGTTCCCGAGGAGGCTCCGGAAGAACCTCAGCGCAAACTAGAGGGTGTGGACTTCATCAGGACCAAGCCTGGCGAGGTCATGAGCGAGCCTGTGGTCGACCAGGGTGCTTCCTTCCTCAAGGGCCCTGCCCAGGAGAAGGAGATACCGAAGGTCGTAGAGGAGGAGAAGGAAGAAGAAGAAGAACCTCCAAAGCCTGAAGAACCAGAGGAGCCCAAGGCCGATCCAGAAAAGGACCTCAAGGACACGCTCAAGGAGAAGAAGGACCTCGAGGACAAGCGCCGTAAGAAGCTTGAGGAGAAGGAGAAGCAGCGGGCCGTCAAGGATTACTTCGAGACAGCGATGAACCTTGGTGAGACCGGACGCTTCAACGAGGCTGTGATCTACCTCGAAAAGATATTGGACATGGACCCAAGGAACGTCGAGGCACTGAACGACAAGGGTATGTGCCTCTATGCAGTTGGTAAGCCTGACAAGGCTGTCAAGGCCTACGAAAGCGCCTTGCAGATTGAGCCACAGTACAAGGACGCACTGGTCAACCTCGGTGTCGCCTACAATCACCTGGACCTCAAGAAGGAGGCCCTGGATGCTTACTCACGGGCCATCAAGATCGACCCAGAGCTGGAAGAGGCGTGGTACAACAAGGGTGTCTGCTTCTTCTCGGCAGGTAAGTTCCAAGAAGCTGAGTCCTGCTTCTCAAAGGCTGCACAGCTCAATCATAATTCAGAAGAAGCATGGTCCGGTAAGGCATACTCCCTGGAGAAGCTCGGAAGGTTTGAGGAGGCCAAGGACACCTACGACCTTGTGCTTGGACTCAATCCATCCAACGAGGATGCCATTGCTGGAAAGAACCACTGTATGGAAGAGATCAGGAAGGTCCTGATGTCGGACTATATGCAGTGATCACTGCTTCGTGACACCTATCCAGCCAACGCGGCCTGTGTCCACAAATCCCATGCTCTCAGTGAGCTTTCGTGATGCCATATTGTCAGTGATAACGTTGGAAACTGGTATGCGACCACTGTCCAGCGAACGCTCCACCATTCCAGATATGATGGACCTTGCTACCCCGGAGCGCCTATGCCCGGGCATAACATGGAGGTAACCGAACAGGGAGTGCTTATCGGTCTCGAGATAGGTGCCCATCCATCCAATGAGCTCACCATCCTGCTTGACCCCCATGACCTGGCCGTTCTCGATCCTTTGTCTGAAGAACCACTCGTGGTTGTCCATGAGGTGCCAATTATCATCGATGACCTTAGCATCTTCGGAAACCAAAAGCTCGAGCTCGTGGTTCGTCTGCGGCTCGAACCTCTCGGGGTCTAGAACGTACTGGATGCAAGGTTCTTCCACGGTCACTTTCATGTTCTTTTTGACGTGTTCGAAGATCTCACACTCTACATTGAAAAGGAAATAATCCCCAGGGTCCAGGGAGTCAAGGAAAGCCACAGCTGTCTCCAAAGAACATCTCATCATGACACGGCCTGAGTCCTTTGCGAACAGTACGACCTGTGTTTTGTCGTGGTCCTCATCGATCAACAGCTCGTAGTTCCAAGTGTTATCATGATAGAGTACATATATTATGTACAAGAAACGAAGGTGATCGTTCTCCATCCATTCCCTGTAGGGTCCGGTATCGGAGACATGTTTCAAAATATCGACCTATCCGAGCTTCGTCCCGCATTTGTTGCAGAACACCGAGCCCTTCAAAAGAACAGCGCCACAACTTGGGCAGATGGGCTTTCCATCATCTGTTGTCTCGATAGTTGGAGGTTCCTCCTTGGCAGGCTCCTCCTCCTTCTCCTCGTCGGCCGGTGCCTCCTCCTCCTTGGTAGGCTCCTCCTCTTTGGCAGCCTCTTCCTCGGCCGGAGCCTCTTCTTCCTTGGCAGGCTCCTCTTTTGCAGGCTCTTCATCGACGCCAACGGCCTTCTCCTGCTCTTCGCTCTTGCTCATAGCATCGGAAAGTTTCTGCTTTGCAGCGTTGATCTTGCTCATGAGGTCTGTGAACTGCTCCTTGCGCTCCTTGTCCTTCTCCTGCTTCTGGCTCTCGCCGATGGCAGAGAGGGCAACGTCAAGGGCCTGCTGAGCAATGTTTCGGGCCTCTTTGTAATCCTTGTCAACGATGGCAGGTTTGGCCTTCTTCAAAAGCTCTGCGGAGGCGTCCACATCTATCTTGTTCTCACGGGCGAAGTCGATCTTCTCCCTGGCCTCTTTCAAAAGGTTCACAGTGTCGCGGTATTCCACCACGGCGAAGGTCTCCTTCTGACACTGCTTGATGAGGGTTAGGGCCTGGTCGAACATCTTCAGTTCGTAAGCTCCTATGGCCTGGTTGAGCGTGCTCTTGAGATGCTGGTCAGCAACACCGAGCTCCTCGGCTCTGGCCAGAAGCTCCTTGGCGGTCTCTATCTCGCCCTTGATGCTTTCGACCTTGTCCTTGGTCGCAGCCTCGATCTTGTCAAGGACCTCTGTAGCTAACTTGATGGCCACTGGGTAGTCCTTGTTATTGGACTTGATCCTGACCTCCTGGAACTGGTCATCGACATCTGATGTATCGACACCCATTCCTGACATGGATAGGATACCGTCCTGGATCTTCTGGATGAGGTCAAGGATCTCCTTCTGCTGGTTCTCTCTCTTTTTGAGCTCCTCTTCCTGCTTCGCCTTCATGGTCTCGTCGTCTGTCTCGCACTCGAAGAAGTCCGAGACGCATTCCCTATGCTTCTCTGTAAGCTGGAGCATGTTCCGCTCAAGAAGGGTCAATTCCTTGGTAGAGTAGGTCTCCTCGGAGATAGGGACGACCATTATCGCGTTGTTGATGACAACGGACTCGTTGATATCTTCTAAAAATCGCAGGGCCATTGAGAAATCGTTGTTGGAGATGAGGTACTCAAGACCGTCGAACACCACAATGGCGTCCTTGTTCTTTTTGATGAACTGGTCAATGGAGAATGCAAGCTTTCCGATGTTGGTCGGTGACCTGCACTCCTTACCAGGTGATTTGGACAGCCAAAGAATCTCTTTGGCAGGATCGAGGGCGTACTTCTTCTTGATCTTGTCCGGATGGACCCTGGAAATGATCTGGGTAGGCGCATCCTTTTCCATCATGGCCTTAGCGAACTCGTAGGCGGTGGTGGTCGTGGGGTCTTTGGAAACGTATGTCGCACCCCACTCGATGTCTATCTTGGACTCCGCCTTGCCCTCAGTGATCTTCAAGACGTTCTTGGATAGGTCCTGGGTGATGTCCTTCTTCGTCAGCTGGGCATACCCAACGACCTCGTTGAGCGCACCCTCCAGCTCACGGATGTTGTTGCCGCTGTTATTGGCGATGAGAGCGAGGACATCGTCCTTGACCTCGACCTTCTTTACATCGGACTTGGAGCGCAGGATGGCCACCTTGGTCTCGAAGCTTGGTGCAGAGATATCTGTGATGAGGCCCCACTCGAACCTTGACCTCAACCGCTCTTCAAGGGTTGGGATTTCGGAAGGGGGTTTGTCCGATGTCACGACTATCTGCTTTTGGGAGTTGAACAGGGCATTGAACGTGTGGAAGAACTCTTCCTGGGTGTGTTCCTTGCCCGCAATGAACTGGATATCGTCAATGAGAAGGATGTCCACGTTGCGGTATCTGGCCCTGAACACGTCTATGGACTTGCTCTGGATGGCCTGGATGAGCTCGTTGGTGAACTTCTCTGACGTGATATAGACCACATTCCCCTCGGGGTTCCTCTCCTGGAAGTGATTGCCGATAGCGTTGAGCAGATGTGTCTTTCCAAGCCCAGGGCCGGAATGGATGAACAGTGGATTGTATGCACCTGCAGGATTGTCAGCCACCGCGATGGCTGCTGCCTGGGCAAAGCTATTCGAGGGGCCAACGACGAAGTCGTCGAACCTGTAGCTCAGGACAGACCTCTCGAGGGCTGCCTCCTTTGGAGCTGCTGTGGGTGGTGCCACCTCGGATGCGTCCTTCTCGGCACCTTCCATCGCTTTATTGAACGCGGTGGTGGATATCTCCACGGCCTTGTCATACTCAAGGGATGAGAGGAACTTCTTGGACTCCTTGATGAGGTCCTCGATCTCGTTGGTGGGCTTCTTCTTGCCCACAACCTCGGGTATGAGCTCCTGGGTCTTGCGGAGTGTGTTGACGACCAGAGTATACTTCTCCAGGTCAACACCAATGTCTGCAAGACAGTCCCTGACCTCGGTCTTCATCTCCGTGGACTGGTCGTTCATGTACTGGAAGACCAGGAACGGAATGGCATCCGAGATCTCGGCAACGTTGTTCTTGCCTATGTTGCGGATGACGCGCACCGTCTGCTGCTTGATGTCAACATTGGAGTTGTTAAGCAGATTGATCAGGTATGGCACGGCGTTGGTCAGCTCTCCGGGCCTCGCCTTGGAGATGGAGATCAAGGTGTTGGTCGCATTGCGCAGCGTGTTGGTGTTGTTAGATGTCAGGACCTTGAGTAAGTGGGGGACAACAAGCTCGGGGGTCTTCTGACCAAGTCCACCGAGGGTCAGGGCCGCGTTCTTTGCGAGCTCCTGGTCCATGGACTGCATGCACTGAACCAAAGATGGGATCGCTTGTCGGGGATCCCTGGCCACCTTGTCAAGTATTTCGATGGCGTTCTTCCTCACATCATTGACAGGGTGGGTCAGGACCTTGACAAGTGATGGTATGACGTGGGATGGGCTTGCTTTACCGATCTCGTGCAATGAGAACACGAGCATCGGACGGAATCCATCAGGCCTCTTCGCATCCTCCATGAGAACCGGGGAAGAATAGGTGTCCACCAGACACTTCATGAGGGTGGGGACCACCTCCTTGACGGAGTCTGGATGATTTGCGCCTATCTGACCGATGGCCTGGGCGGCCTTTGCGTAGAACCTCTCGACCCCCGCAGGGAAGTCAGAGGTCTTGTAGAAGGGTGGTGTCAGAACCCTTGTAAGGATTGGAATTGCGGACAGGACGGCTTCGGTGTTTATCGTTGCGACCCGCCCAAGGACATCCGCGGCATTGGCCATATCCTCCCAGTTGGTCGGATGGTCCATACCCCGGTAGATGACATTGTTGAGCATGTTGACTATCTGTCGCACTGCTGGTACAACAGAAGATGGGTCGAAGTTCGCTACTGCGATTATGGCGTTCATACAAGGGGATATGAGGGTCTCGTCCTGGCCCTCAAGGAATGGGGCGATATTTGGAACGGCACGCCTACCATCGACTGGATACTGCTTTATGTGCTCACAGACTTTGAGCACGTTCTGGCCTTGGACCTGAGCGTCCTGGACCTGCAGCCCCGCAAGGAGTACTTCGATACTCTCCAAGGTTGACACCGTCTCCTACTATACCGCACCAGAGGAAGGTCTCGGTTGACCCACTGGATGTAAGGTTCCCCCAATGGAATTGACCCGCGACCATATTGGTAATATTATATAAATATGATTTGTATGGTCTGTGTTAAAAAACTTTGCCCGTCAAACCCAATGTTCTAGCATATCGAAAGGTTTTCGGGAAGGTCATAATAAAGCATTTATTCAAGGTCGACCGTATTCGGTCCGCAGCAGGCGCTCGTGCTCCGGCACGACCTCCTGTCGAGGAGGGGTCGTATGGCCTACAAGCAATCCCAAGTAGAGAAACTTCTCAAGTCCTCCAACGAGATAAAGGTCAAAGAAGGCTTGAGGCTGCTTTATCCGGTTGCGGTCCAAAATCCAGAGACGATCGTACCCCACCTCAAGACGCTCAAGAGCAACCTCGGTTACCTTTCAGCTGCCCCTCAGGCCACGGTCCTGGACCTTTTCGCAAGGCTTTCGGAGAGGAGGCCCGACCTGTTCTCGGACACGATCAAGACCATCCCCGCCATTGTCAACGGGACCATAGCCCAGTCATCCAAGTACAAGGGCAACTACACAGCTGGAGGAAGGGCCCTTGACCTGGCCACCAACGCCACGGGGAACAACAAGGCCTTGGTGGACCCTAACCTCATCAATATCACCTACAGATGTTTCCAGCCCCCAATATACAACCCCGAGGTGTCGACCCCTGACATGGAATCACTTTACCGATCTGCAGCAAGGTTCATGGCCAAGTGCGCAGCGCTACGCCCGGACCTCGTAGGGGCAGGGAGTGGACCAGAGGTCCTTGCCAACATCTACCTCGATACGTACCGGGTAGCCAAGTTCAAGCAGAAGGGGAACCGGGTCGGTTCATTGAGACAGGGACTGTTGAGCGCCCTGAAGCCTCTAACCAACGCCTATCCTTCTCGGATGCTGCCGATATTCATCAACCTCCTCTCGGACAGACAGCCCCAGGAGAAGCGCAGCGGATCTGCAGCGTTCATCGCATCGATGGCAACTTCCCCACAGGCTGTGAAGGGGGTCTTCACGATGATCGAGGGTTCGGACCTTCAGACCTCTCGTTTAGCAGCCGTAGCTGCTGTGATCTTCCTTCAAAAGGACCCGAAAAGGACACTTCCCTACCTCACAGCGGGATTGCAACCGACAAGCCATCCCAGGCTTCGGCTTGGCACACTTGGGATACTCACATCCGCGGGGAACTCTGTGCCAAGGATGGTCTTTCCGGTCCTAGGGTCTTTGGTCACAGCACTTCAGGACCAGTCCCCGCAGATCCGGACAGGGGCGATACAAGCGATATCGGCCATTACCGCGAAAGAACCGGAGGCATGCGAGGCCGTGGTCCCATGGATGATCAAGATGCTAAATGACCCGGACCATACGGTCTCCTGGGCAGCTGTAAATGGTATCGCTGGAGTTGCCCATTCACGGCCGGACCTGGTCAAACCTGCAGCACCATACCTCCTCAAGTTCGTCAACGACCCACAGAAGAAGTTCAAGGCCATTGAGGTGCTGATCCGCTTGGGTATCGATGCGAATGGACATGCCCAAGCCATCAACTCACTGGAGTCCGTTTGGACTGCCATGTCAGAATGGGTCAAGGTCGGATACGACTGCTCAGACATCGATGACATCCTGCAAAAGGCCAGAGACCACATCAAGAGGATGGAGTACCCACAGGCGGTCCAGGTCATAAGGTCTGCATCTCAAGCCATCGGAGGAATGGCGAACACCCACATTCCAATAGTGGAGGTAGGATTGGAGCTCGAGCAAGGCCTTGTGATGGGCAAGTGGAACTCGGTCCTGATCAATCTCACCAACAAAGGCAAGTGCACAGCTCACAATGTTAGGATATCGTCCCCGATCCTTGTGAACACCCAGGACATGATCGTGGTCTCGAAACTGCCAGTAGGCCAATCTCATGACCTGTCCATAAGGTGGGACCCACATGTCAGCGGGACCGTACCATTGCAGCTCACTACGATGTACCAGGATCCTCTTGGAAATGCCCACCAGAGCCTTACCGAGGTTGAGCTTGAGATCTCTGAACCGGTGACCGATGCATCCCCATACACTTCAGCTGGTTACTCCCAGGACTTCGCTCTCGACCATGGCTATGGAGTGGACCAGGAGCATTCATACGCTCAGACCGAGACACCTCATGAGGACGTTGTGGAGACAGAGGCGGTAGAGGTCGGAACGTTCAGCGATACCATTGGGAAGGACCTGCTCGAGGAACCTGAGGACGACCTTCCAACACCGACCATCGCTGATCCTCCGATGCAGGACCTGAAGGAGCTCGCGTCAATGGACGATCTCCCAGAACCGACCCTACCTGAGCCGACGCTCCCCGAACCTACGACTGTGGAGACAGAACCCACCCCACTTTCCAACGATGAGAAGCTCAACAAGGCTCTCGAGGCACAGAAACAGATGCACCAGGAGTATGACCTCGACGGTATCATAGACGGCATCCTCAAGGCCACAGGGCCAGAGGAGAAAAAGAGCAAGGACAAGTGATCAGTAGAGCTCTATTCCAAGAACATGCTCCCATGGGATGAACAGCGCCCTGGGGTTCTCTCCTCCGTAGAGGATCCAGACCCCATTGTCCGTCTCTCTCAGACCTATCCAATCCACATCTATCTCAAGACGGTCCTGGCATTCCTTGGACAGGGTAAGATGGAACTGGTCGAACACATCGGTCTTGAGGGTTGGATTGCTAACGAACTTCTTGAGCTTCTTATCAAGTATCTTTTCCATGGGCTGGTCCCTCCGCGATATCGAGGATGGGTAGCGAAAGCACACAAGATAAACCTTCGGGACATGGGGTCGTGGCCGTTCCCGAACACGATATCTCTATATACGGACTCTGCAATCTATGCATCATGTCCCTGACAGCCCCTCGCTCCATGAAAGCGTTCTTTCTGATCATCCTCCTCGTTCTGAGCCTTGGTGCTACAGTATCGATAATAGGTACTGCAGACGAAGGTGGTTCACCCATAGAACCCGCACGTCGAGGCACCCGAGCTACAGGACTGGATGTGAACCTCACGATTAATTCCCATGAGGACAAGCAAGAGTATCCGACCACGCATGGCGTGCTCGTCAATGCTACCCTTGCCAATGCAGGGACGGTCAATGTGACAGGTGATGTGAACCTGACCTTGACCATATACGACATCCGAAACGGCAAGGATGTCTACACGACCACCAGAAAGGTCACGGACCTTGGTGAACCAGGGAACTTCACCTATGTCATCTTCACCAATTGGACATTGAGCTACATCGCAAACTTCACAATGAAGGTCGAGGCAGAGCTCGCAGGCGATGTCTACCTTGCAAACAATACCGTGGAGCTCAACTTCACCATGGTGGACCCGAACCCTGGACCAATATCGCTTTCCAACCCGAAGGTCGAACCCAAAAAGGGTTCCACAGAGACCATGTTCAATTTCTCTGTCAGGTACATCCATACATTCCTTCCAGTTATGCTGAAGCTTGAGCTTGACGAGGTTCAGTATGATCTGGTGGAGGCGAACGGAAGCGACCTGAACCCTGCGGATGGCAAGGACTACTACATCAAGATGAAGATCCCTGTTCTGGGGGCTCACAGCTTCAGGTTCAATGCGTCCACGGGCGACATCAATGCTACATCGCCTCTGCTCGATGATCCTTGGATAAACCTTACTCTCAAGGACCCAACGGTCACACCTTCCAACGGTTACATCACTGCAGGATGCAACTTCACAGTGACCTACGGCGATTACAGCAACGACCCACCGCTTTCCATCAAGGTCGTTGTGGACGATATTATGGAGTTTAACATGACCCCGATAAACCATCTCGACAACGTCTACCAGGACGCGAACAACGTGTTCTTTGCATATGTCAAGGGGATCGTCCTGGACGTGGGCCCTCATGATTGGAGGATAGAGGTGGTCAATGCCAACGATGTCTTCTCTACAGAGACGTTCACCATGGAAGGGCCAAAGCCAGACCAGGCCACCATCCAGGGAACGGTCTACAATTGGTATACCCAGGAGACCATCGCCGGGGCCAGTATCGAGCTTCCTACGCTCAACAGGGAAACCCTAACAGACGATCTGGGCCATTTCAGCTTCCAGGTCCCTGTCGGTTACGGATATTATCTGATAACCAACGCTGATGGCTTCTACACATGGTCGAACCCGAAGTTCGACCTCCCGAACAAGGGAGACAGCATTGACCTTTCCATCAACCTCACCCCATTACCAGAGGGCGGGTCCATCCAGGGATACTTGTATGACGGATACTCCTCTGCTCCTTTGGAGAACGCCAACGTAAGCCTCGAGGACGTCGAGGGTAAGATGACCTATGCGATGACAGATGCCACAGGCATGTACGAGTTCGAAGCTGTTCCATCAGGGACCTACGATCTGTGGTGCAACGCCTTGAACCACGTGACCGTCCGCAAAAAGAACATCGGTGTGACAGAAGGCTCGGTCATTTGGCTCAATGTTACCATGCCAGAGGCTCCGTTCCCGCTTACGGTCAAACCTGCACCTGATGCAACGAACATCGATGTGACCGACCCCCTACTGATAACCTTCGACGATGATATCGACAACTCCACTCTCGTCGTTTATCTCTACAGGGTCATTGGTACGACCAAGACCCCAGTACCGGTCACGATATCATACGATAACTACACATACACTGCCCAGGTGACCCCTACCAGTGCCTTGTTCTACTCGTCCTCTTACGAGTACAATATTCCAACCAGTGTACTCTCCAGTGGTGGGCAGCCACTTCTATGGCGCAATTACACAGGTCAGTTCGAGACGACCTACAAGAAGGTCGAGCTCAAGACCTTCGTCCCATCGAACATGGCAGAGAACGTTCGGATAAACACCACAATCTCATTCACGGTCGATGTGGACCTTCTCAATAACTCCGTGAAGATGCGGGTCCTGAAGGTAAGCACAGAGGTCACTGGGACCACATCCATGGTCAAGGACTATGATACGGTGACCGAGATCACAACTACAACTGTGACCTTCACGCCCACCAGCGAGCTGGAGAACGCCCAGCTATATACCGTGGTCCTTGATCTGAACATCACTGATGTCTATGGTCACAAGATCTTCGACGAGGAGAAGAGCTGGCGGTTCTTCACCATAAAGCGCATCGACTCCGACGATGATGGTGTTGCCGATGCTGACGATCCGTTCCCGAACGACCCGTCAGAATGGGCGGACACCGACAGCGATGGGATCGGGGACAACTCCGATGACTTCCCACTGGATAGAGCAGCCCATTCCGATCTTGATGGTGATGGAAGACCAGACACGCTCAATGGTACCTCGACGACAGGCCTGACGGCCGATGATGACATCGACGGAGACGGCCTGCCCAACTCCTGGGAGGACCAGTATGGGCTCGACAGCTATGATCCAACGGATGCGAACCTTGACCCTGATGGAGATGGGTTCACCAACTACCAGGAGTACAAGGAGGAGACCGACCCATCCGACTCTGGCTCCAAGCCATCATCAGCATCGTCCGATGATAACACGATGTACATCCTTGCTGCCATCCTGGTGGTGATCCTTGTGGTCGCGATCATAGGGTTCGGTGTCTTTGCTGTCATGAACAGGAAGAGCCCTGGCCCAGCAGAGGAGGAGAGAGAGCTTCTTCATGAGGAGGATGAGGACGAGTTCGACGACGATGAGGACGAGTTCGATGAGGAAGAGGAGGAGGACCTTGATGAGGAGGAACTCGACGACGAGGACGAAGAAGAGCTCGACGAGGACGAAGAGGAGCTTGAGGAGGAGGAAGAGGTGGAAGACGAAGATGAAGAAGAGGTGGACGAGGACGAGTTCGACGATGAGGAAGAGGAAGAGTGACCTCCTAGGATTTCCGTTCGTAACATAACCGCTTTATCTTCCCTGCCTGTGCTACCTACCATGTCTGGTAGGTCTGACATCTGTCGACCCCATGCCATCGTAGATATGGATGGGGTGTGCTATAGAATATCATCCATCAGCGTTTGCTACAGCGGTGTCTCCCCCTCCGCCGCCTGCGTCTTTACCGGTAGTTTCGATGCACCCCCACAGCAGGAGTGCAAGGTAAAGATGGGGCATTCCATCATGGGGTCCGTGGAGAAGGAACTTTTCGACGTTTTCCAGGGGACTGTGCGGTTCGTTCATGGCGTTCCAGGGATCGTCACGGGACACGCAACGAACCTATTGCATGAACTGCGCACAACAACATGTGACCTTTCGTTCACAACAAGCGTACCTGTCAAAAGGGTAATTGAAAGGATGGTCCAAGCCGTAGAGGTGGATGGGAAAATGTTCCCATTGATAGAAACAGAGGGGTTCCATGTAGGCAGGGGTTTCACGGTGCAGGGTCCTACATCGTGTCTTGAGGCAATGACCTATGTGTCAAAGGAATGCGATAGGCTGCTTGCACCACTTCCAGATGGCAGGATAACGGTCCGTGGTGAAGGTGAGAATGACCTATCCCAGATCAAGGTATCTAGAGCCATGAACATCACACAGCGTCAGGTCAGGAAAAAGCGTGGGGGTGATGGGACGAAGGCCCTTCGGATCGATATAGATGTGGATTGCGTCCTGAGCAGACACAATGGGGTCCATGTGGAGAAGATCTCAGACCTGGTCACCCCCCACGTAGGTATATGGAGAACAGAGATGCATGATGTCATTGGCCAGCCTGACAAGGGTCGGGGTGTCCATGAACAGGACCTGATAGCACCCCTTGTCGAACATGATGATGAGGTCGTTCCAAGACGACCAGTCATAGGGTTCAAGACCTTTCTGATGCCCTTTGTTCATATCGGTGATCGATTGAGCGTCATGGACAAGGACCACTTCATCGTCGAGGTGACGCACAGATGGTCGTTGAGGATCGGCGCCTTCACAGAGCTCATCACCGTTGGTTAGAAGAACAAGAAGGCAAGTCCCACATTGGCGACCATGAGGATTGCCGATAGGCCAGAAAAGGTTACAGCGATAATACCAAGCAGAAGACCAGTGGTGGTCCTACCTTTCCAGTGGGCCAGCTCGTTGACAGCGTGCCTCCGACCCATTGCGCTCAAGATTATCGCCGGGATCCCACCTCCAAGCCCAAGCATGAAAAGGAAAATGACCGGAAGACAAGACCCGAACATCATGAACGCTGCCCGGTCCTCATCCACAACTCCGACGATAGCCAGTACTACCATCAATGTCGTCAGAAAGATCATCAGAAGAGCGATCCCACCCATCAGTGTCCCGATGGAACCCACGGTTATACCGGACACCATCATCATGGTAGACCGAGGCCCTGCGTAGGTCGATGGAGAGCCTCCAAAGTAGGCTGGAGCAGGACCACTGCGGACCTGACCCTTGTACTTGAACTGCTCCGAGGAAGCCTTTTCCCTCCCTGGACCTCCGTTACTGGCCATCACCTAGAAATCGTAGTGCTCGATATTAAAGATAACCATCTGGTATCCGTCCGAAAAGATTTTGTTCAAAGGGGGGCATCAATGCTCATGCCATCGAGGAACCTTGAAGGAAAAGCGATAGAGATAGGCAAACTGGTCTGTGTCGGTAGGAACTATGTTGCCCATGCAAAGGAGCTCAACAACGAGGTCCCTACGCAACCCGTTCTGTTCCTCAAACCAGCCTCCAGTATCATTGGGCCAGGCGATGCAATCATCAAGCCCGAAGGTATCGGCAGCGTTCATCATGAGGTGGAGCTTGGCGTTGTCATCGGTAAAAGGACCAAGGCCGTGAACGAGGATGAAGCCATGGACTCCGTTGAGGGATATGTTCTCCTCTTGGACATGACAGCAAGGGATGTCCAGCTGAAGGCGAAGGAGAAGGGGCTGCCATGGTCGGTCGCCAAGGGTTACGACACTTTCTGCCCGCTCTCAGATATGGTAACGAAGGAAGCGATACCAGACCCCTACGATGTTTCGCTGTGGTTGAAGGTCAATGGAGAGACAAGACAGGACAGTAACACATCGCTAATGATCTTCAAGCTACCCACGCTGATAAGCTACATCTCGAACATCATGACCCTGGAGCCGGGGGACATCATCGCCACAGGAACTCCAGCTGGAGTTGGGCCTGTGGAGAAGGGTGATTACATAACCTCATCACTTGTCGGTATCATCGAGATGGAGAACCCTGTCCAGTGATGGTTCAGAGCAGAAGACTTACTACCAGGAATCCCACCTGGATGACGAACAGGATGAGCAGAACTGCTCCAATGAAGATCCCCACCTTCATCATGCTGTTCCGGATGCCCTTGTTGTTGCCAAAGACTATCGGGATAGGACCTAGGAAAACAACTCCACCGAACCCACCCTTTTCCATGTCAGGCATACCCAGCCCAGAGATCTCTACCCCTTCGAGCTTTAGGTCACCCAGGCTTCCGAGCGCGAACTCGAAGGACCGGAACGCAAGACCTACGAAAAGGACGCCCATCCCGGCAAAGATGGTGAGAATGGCCAGCAGGCCGATGGGGCCGTTCATGACTAGGACCGGGACTATCAGGATCAGATAGAGCTTGACGCTGCCTGTGATGGAACCATAGACTACCAGACAAGTCCCAATGGACAGAAGCACGATGCCCAGGAACATCAGGACGTTGCCCTTCGACACTCCTTTTGGTCCGTCAGACCCCTTGGTGCTCTTCTTCTTGCTCAACGATATTACATTGTCAGCGCCACGATATAAACGTTATCGATAGATTTGGAGCGGTAATGTCAATTGTTAACCAACATCGCTCATCGAAGGGGGCAGACGGTCGTTCCCTATACATAGAATCATGAAAATGAAAAAATTCATAAACTCTCTTAGCATATCTTATAGCAGGAGGGCGAATGCTGAGTGCAGCGGCCAGCCGGTGGTAACCATGGGACTTTTAGACATCTTCAAGAAAAAGAAGGAGGGCGGGGATATGACACAACGTGTCCTCGACCTGCAGCTCGAATCGCTGGAGAGGGACCTCCAGGAGTATGAGACCCGAAAGGCACAAGAAGAAGCTGCAGGAGCCCCTCCACAGCAAGCACCACCAGGTCCGCCAGGATCTCCGCCACCAGGACCTCCACCTGGAGCTCCGCCAGGCCCACCCGGCCCACCTCCACCAAAACCACCACCACCACCAGGACCCCCACCGGGTCAGGCACCTCCATCCGGACCTCCACCACAGGCAACCCCTGAGGAAGAGCCGAAGGAAGCAGCGGTGATCGAGGACCCTGCTGTGGTCGAAGGAACGATGAAGGAGGACGAGGACGACGTTGTCGTTACCCTTCCAGGTCAGGATGAGGAGGAGCAGGTCGAGGAAGAGCAGGAAGAAGAGGGTGACGTCGATGTGTCCATCCCAGAGGAGGATATAGAGGTCGACATTCCGGGTGGGGAGGAAGAGCAGGTAGAGGAAGAAGCCACCGAAGAGGCTGCTGAGGAGCCTGCTGAAGAGGAAAAGGCTGAGGAGGCTACCGAGGAGGAGCCCGCCGAAGAGGCCGCAGAAGAATCTCCTGCTGAGGCGGAACAGGCTGAAGAGGCTGCTGAGGAGACTCCAACCGAGGAAGCAACCGAGGAGGAGACTCCAACCGAGGAAGCAACCGAGAAGGAGACCGCCAAGGAAGAGGCTACCGAGGAAGCAACCGAGGAGGAGACCGCCAAGGAAGAAGCCACCGAGGAAGCAACCGAGGAGGAGCCCGCCAAGGAAGAGGCTACCGAGGAAGAGGCAGAGGAACCCACCGAAGAAGCTGCCGAAGAGAAGGCAGACGATGCCCCCAAAGAGGTTCCCCCAGCCGTCAAGAAGCTCGAAGGCATAATCACCAAGCTCGATGGTGCTATCGAGAAGACCAAGGCCAAAGGCATAGAGGTCAAGAAATCCCACTCGTTCATCCACAAGGCAAAGGACGCTTATGCAGCCAAGAAGTACAAGACAGCGAAGAAGTTCGCTCTGGCTGCTAAGAAGGCATTAGCCCACGAGATAGCTACGTCTAAAAAGAAGTGAACGTAGGAAGGTTCGAAACTTACTACAAAGAATTGATGGTCAGAACGGTAGTTAGCGTTAGCATGTAGTTCTGTCTATCAACCGCTCTTCATTGTTTCGAAGCTTTCGGAGATCACTTACTGGGGAAACGATCCATCCAACCGACCTTTCTGGACGATAAGTCTTTTGTAGCATAGGCTTGCTCACCCCCACCCATGCAGACCATGACAGTGTGCGTCCTCAACTCCAAAGAGCTCGCAGCAGACCTCGGAAAGAAGGGCACAGAGAGCGATATCACGCTCTACAACCACAAAAAGGGAGACCGGTCACTTACAGCTGTTGTCCCAACAAGGTTTCCCGAAAAGCTCCCTCCACTTCTGTTCTCGCTCTACCTTGGCGACAAGGTCTACATGGTCATTGACAAGCTCGATAGGACCATCGGTGAGCAGATGGTAGCCTGTGAGGTCGTAGGAAAGAAGGAAGGTACCATATTCCTCACCAACTACATCCAACCAGACCAGATAGCACCCCTGACGAAGGACACTGTCATAGAGGGGTGGGAGGTCGTGGACGGGCTCGGTAACGCTAACGAGCTCCGGGAACATCTCCTCTCGATCGATCCTGAACCAAGACCCGGGCCCACCAAGATCAACGTGGACCATTCCTTCCCTGTCAAGGGCGTAGGGACCGTCTGCCTTGGACTTGTGGATAGGGGAACGGTCACCAAGCATCAGAAGCTCGATGTCCTTCCTTCAAAGAAGGTCACACAGGTACGCTCCATCCAGGTCCACGACAATGATGTGGATGAGACCTCCACAGGCTCCAGGGTCGGGCTTGCGCTCAAGAACATCGAGGTCGACGACGTGCCCCGAGGAAGTGTCCTTGCAGAGCAGGGAAGCCTCGAGGTCGCAGAATCGATGGACCTCCAGCTCAAGGTCAACAAGTTCTTCTCCGACACTGTGGAGGACTCCATGGTGGTCCATGTGGTCAACGGGATGCAGTTCGTCCCTGCCCAGATCTCCACGGACACACCACTAAAAGGTGGTGAGGAAGGCAAGATCACATTGAAGCTCGAATCGCCGCTTGCCATGGACCCTGAAGATAGACCTGTGGTTGTCTGGCTGGAAGCTACAGGGCCAAGGATCGTGGGTAGTGGAAGACCCTTATGAGTCATCCCTTCGGGTACTCTGCCTGAACTTCTCTCCAAAGTGCAGAGGTCTCATCCTACGGCCTATGAAATAGGTCAGAAGCGTTCTTATCTCATCTGCAAGGAAGATGAACGCCGACACAACAACACACATTATCCAATCCTTCCAATCCAATGGTACGGTCTGGAACAGATTGATACTCCCGATGAGTGGGAAGTCGATCATCGGTCCGTAGATAAGGACGATCTGGAGTACAAGACACAGTGCGATCGCACCGATGATGTACTTGTTCGCGAACAGGCCTTTTTGGAACACAGAGTGCTTGTAGGCCCTACAGTTCAACACATTGAACAACTGGAACAGGACAAAGGTCGTGAACGCCATGGTCCTGGCCTTTGGAAGCTTATCTGGATCTGTTGGGTCCATGAGCCAGTAGACCAGCATGGTCCAGAAGGCCATTATCACACCCAACATGATGATAGAACTTATCAACTCAGTTGATAGAATGCTCTCCTTGGGGTCTCTGGGAGGATTCTTCATGATGTCCCCAGTGGAAGGTTCCATGGTCAACGCCATGGCTGGTGGACCATCCATGATGATATTGATGTAAAGGATCTGTGCTGGAGAAAGTGGTATAGGTAGACCAAAGACCGTGCATAGAAGGATGAGAATGATCGCCCCCACGTTCGTGGATAGCTGATAACGGATGAACCGCCTGATGTTGGTGTAGATCTTTCGACCTTCCTCCACAGCCTTTACGATGGTTGCAAAGTTATCATCCTGCAGTACCATGTCCGCAGCTTCCTGGGCAACGTCGGTGCCGGTCTGACCCATGGCAACACCGATGTCCGCCTTTGTAAGGGCAGGGGCGTCGTTGACACCATCACCGGTCATGGCTACCACGTGGCCCTTGGACTTCAAGGCGGAGATGATCTTCATCTTGTGCTCGGGGGACGCTCGTGCATAGACCGTTACATCGTTGGCCTTGGATTCGAGCTGCTTCGAGGACATACACTCAAGGTCAGAGCCCTTAAGGACGTTCTTCATGCTCTGGACTATCCCCAGGGTCTTTCCAATGGCGACCGCGGTCTCTTTCTGGTCACCTGTTATCATGACGACCTTGATGCCCGCACGCTTGCATTCCGATATCGCATCCTTGGCCTCTTCCCTGGCGGGGTCGATGATACCCACAAGACCGATGAATATGAGGTCCTTTTCGAAGTTCTTTACCAGGGTCTTCTCATCTCCCTGAAGGATCTTGTCTCCCACTGTTACATCGATCTCGTTGTAAGCAAGTGCCAGGACCCTGTAGGCCTTGCCGGCCATCTTTGTGTTGGAAGCCCGAAGTTTGAGCTCCATCATCTTGGACATTGGCTTGATGCCATCCTTGGTCATTATCCGGTTGCAGACCGGGAACATCTTTCCAGGTGCTCCCTTTGTGAATATGAACTCCTTCTTGCCCTGCTTATGGATAGTGGACATCCGCATCCTATCTGCGTCAAATGGAAGTTCCTTAACACGGGTAGGCGCTTTGATGTTCTTTTGCCCATACTTTTTCGAAAGCACGACCAGGGCTCCCTCTGTGGGATCGCCCATTATTTGCCACATTCCCTCCTTCTTTCGATGCACAGCGTTGTTGCAACCCATGGAAACCTCCATGAGCTTCTCCACTGTGTCCAACAGGGCCTGGGAGGGTTTCTCGGGCAGGATGAGGTTCCCCTTTGGGTCATAACCTAGACCATTGACCATTATCTCGGTCTTGAATTGAGGTAGGTCGATCTCCTTGACCGTCATCTCGTTGCAGGTGAGGGTCCCGGTCTTGTCAGAACAGATAACGGTAGTGCAACCAAGGGTCTCGACGCATGGCATCCTTTTAACGATGGAGTTGTGCTTGGCCATCTGTTCCATTCCAAGGGCCAGTGTAAGCATGACCACTACCGGTAGACCTTCCGGTATCACAGCTACTGCAAGACTTATGTAGGTCAGGATGGCCTCTCTGATGAACGACTCCTCTAGAGCCTTCAAAGAGAAGTCTGTGAAAAGGGCCGCAAGCTCGGACCAGTTGGTTATCACATCGAATATCAAGAGAACGACACAGACGATTATCGCGAACGCTGCTATCTGGCCTCCAAGCTTTGCAAGCCTCTTCTGGAGCGGGGTCTCTTCGATGTTGACACCCTGGACCATCTTCGCGATCTGGCCGATCTGGGTCCTCATACCGGTATCTACAACAACGGCCTTTGCGTTTCCTTTGGTCACGATGGTCCCTGTGTAGAGCATGTTCGTCCTTTCGGCAAGCACTGTCTCTTTCAGCAGCCTACCTACCTTCTTCCGGACCGGTTCGGATTCACCAGTCAGGCTCGACTCATTGACCTCAAGGTTGTTGGAGGAGATTATCCTAGCATCAACTGGGACGCGCTGTCCATCCTCAACTGTGATTATGTCGCCAGGGACTATCTCTGCTGTAGAGATCTCTATCTTCTTCCCATCACGAACGACAACTGCGGTAGGGTCGGCAAGTCGTTTCAGTGCTTCCATCTTCTTTTCTGCCTTCATCTCCTGATAGAGGCTTAGGCATGCATTGATGGTGATGACGATGAATATGACAAGGGAGTCGGTCCACTCACCGATGAAGAAGGAGAGGAAACCTGCGATAATGAGGATGATGATCAGGACGCTTTTGAACTGGTCAAGGAAACGTAAAATGACGCTGCGAGGTTTCTTCTGGGCAAGCTCGTTGAGACCGAACTGTTCTATCCTGCTCTTTGCTTCATCTGCGACCAGGCCTTTGGCTGATGTGTGAAGGTTCGACATGACCTCTTTGAGGTCCATCTGGTGCCAAAGCTTGTCAGGTCCGTCTCCCATCTGGTCCGCATCCTCTTGTTGGTCCATGACCACTCGTCGTTACGTTGTGATCAACTACCCGAACGCTCGCTAAAGCGCCCTTAGTGGGGCGCGCGCTATTTGGATAGTAGGCGTGTTTATTTAACGATTTCGTGCAAGCCAACGGATACATGGCAAATGGAAAGTTCACACTTGTCGTTGAGCTACTTCATGCTGATAGGTTCCTGTCCAGATGATCAAAACGGGTATACGAGCGCCCTACACAAAACTTCGAAAAAGGGAAAGAACGGTCGATATCCAGAACGGACCAACAAATGCCAAAGAGTTCTGGATATCGATCTATTTTGGTATTTTTTCGAAGCTTCGCTCCGGTTACTCGCGATTTCGTGCAAGCCAACGGATACATGGCAAATGGAAAGTTCAAGTCTTTTTTGAACGTCTCCTGTAGACCGCGACCATTATCGCAGTGATCGTTCCAGCGATGGCCAATACACCGAACGTCATTCCAGGGGAGGTCTCTCCCTCCTGACCTGATGCATCATCTCCGAAGAACGCGGTATACGCAGGATCATGGACCACCCTGTGGCCATCCCACCCTGGGAAGGTCACAGCATACCAGAAGGTCTGTGCCCCGAATCCTGCCGGGTTGGATGGGTCCAAGCTTCTGTCGTGAAGGTCCATCGGTGATGTGTAGGAATCCTGAACATCATCAGACAGGGCATACGCCATGTAGCTCATTATCCCAGCAGAGAACCCAAGCTGCCAGCCGACCATTATGATGTCATTGAGGCCAGGGTTCAGGATGACAGAGTTTGCTACAGCGTCCTTTTCCAAGACCTTGTCGTTATCGTCCTCGTCTATCACATCGTATGTCCCATAGAAATCTATCTCAAAGGCTGTGGAATCACCGATGTCGATATTGATGTCCGAGGTCTCCAGAGCACGGTCGACCTCGCCCATGGCATCGCCGATCATGTCCTGATACTCGCTCTCGTTGACATCGCCGTAGTCTTCGTAATCCTCATAGTCACTGTATGGGTCGGACCTTGTTGTTCCAGTGGTCCTATCACCATAGTTGTGGTCGGAATAGTCATCGTAGTTATCGATCAGCGAACTGTAGTCATCATCCTCGATATCTGGATAGAAGATATCATTTTCAAAGTCCACAAGACCGTCCACATCAGAGATCTCATAATTGGATGTGAACATCGTTGAGAAGTGGACAACACCGATGCAGTAATTGTCAGGTATCGTCCCATGGACATCCTGGGCCTCGAACGGGAATCCAAGAATGACCGCATAGAGTTCGGATATCTCGCCGATTGTGTAGAACGTCTCCGAGGTCATGGTCCCTGTCTCCATGTCCACCTTTATCTCGTAGGTGATGGTAAGCTCGGAGAACTTGAACACGAATCCCGTGGCCAGAAGCGCTGTCATTATGGGGTTCGCTGTGGCGATGGCGTAGAGGTTCTTGTAGGTAATGCCCATTCTGTAGTGTCCCTCATCGACCTTCACAACACCCATGTTCTCGACGTTAGGTGTGTATTCCTCTTCAAGGACGTTGCCCAGTCCGAACGGGACCACGTAGAGGAACTCCTCATCGGCATCAGGCATTCCATCCTCGTCAGTATCGTTGAAGATGGTCAGGTATGCCAGGATCGCTCCCATGTAGACCTCTTCTCCATCCTCTGTGTAATAGTGCATCCCGAACATCTGGTAGGGGAGAACGCCTTTTTCGCCGTCATCGTTCTCTATGCTCTCGAAGGCTACCAGGAAGGCCTGGATATCCCCCATGTTAAGATATGAGATGCCGAACTCGGCCTCTCCTTCATCTGTCTCTTCGGTCACTGTCGTGTACCACATCTCCTCATCGAAGGTCTGGCCCAGGACCTCTTCCTCGTCACCTTTTGAATAAGATCTCAAGTAATCTCCAGATGCGCAACCTACGATCATCAATGAGACCAGGACCGCAATAAGGGTCGCCACCAGACCATGGTATGTCAATTTTGCCATGATATCACTCCCGAACACGTGTCCTACCCGATGTGCATATAAACGTGTTATTGGACACACATCGAAGATTTGGACGCTTATTGAAAAATGTACAGCACGGTCCTATTTATAGGTATAGAAGAGAAAAGAAAAAGAATTGCAGGGGCCGGAAGTTCCGGCCCCATGATAGGAAGTTTCACTTCCTGCGCTTTTTGGCAAGTACTGCCACGGTAGCGATAAGACCTGTGGAACCGAGAAGTGCCAAGGCTGTAAAACCAGGGGACTCCTCGTTGGTTACTCCGCCACCACCACTTGCCTGTCCGTCACCGAAGTAGGCTGTGTAGGTAGGATCGTGCTCGACCCTGTATCCATCCCATCCTGGGAAGAACACACCATACCAGAAGGCCTGGGAACCAAACCCGGTTGCGCCTGTCTGCTTCGTGGAGCCAGTCTCCATATCGTTCATGGTCCCGAAGGATTCCCTGACGTAGCTGGAAAGTCCATAGGCCATGCCAACGAAGACCGTAGCACTGAAGGCAAGCTGCCATGCAACAAGGATCAGGTCGTTGACCTTTGGCTGAAGAATCATGTTCTTTGCAGCATCATCATCCACTAGGACCGTATCCGTATCCTCGTCAATGACGTCGAAGTCGCCGCGAAGGCCAACAGAGAATGCACGGCTGCCGCCTGTCTCGACCTCGATCTCGCCCTCGACCTCTTTCTCGATGTTGCCATCAAGCTCGGAACCGGTCTTGTTCTCGACCACTTTGTAGTTGGATGTGAAGATGGTAGAGAAGTGGACGGCTCCGATACCGAAGTTATCTGGAAGTGTCTCATGGACGTCATCTACCTTGATGGGGAAACCAAGGATAACTGCCCAGAGATCGGTTACCTGACCAATGGTATAGAAGGTCTCTGTGGTCAAGGTCCCCGTCTCAGGGTCCAGCCTGATGTCGTATGTGACGCTGAACTCTGTGAACTTGAACACCCATCCTGTTGCGAACAATGCTGTAAGGAGCGGGTTCTGGGATGCTATCGCATAGAGGTTCTTGTAGGTGATGCCCATCTGGTAATGGTTCTCACTGATCTTCTTAACACCCATGTTCGTCACGGTTGGTGTGTAGCCAGTCTCTTCCTGGAGCCAGCTTCCAACACCGAACGGGACAACATAGAAGAAGTCCTCACCCTTGTTCGGAACACCATCATCATTGGTATCGTTATAGACACATAGGAAGGCAAGAAGGGCACCAAGAAACACCTCGGCCCCATCTCCGGTATAGTAATGCATACCGAACATCTGGTATGGGAGGACACCTACATTGCCCTCAACATCCTCGACATGGTTGAGGGTAATGAGGAACGCTTCGATATCGCCCATGTTCATAAAGGAGACACCGAACTCTGCTGTATCGTTCTCCTCGGTCTCGTGCTCTACGGTGGTGTACCAGCTCTCTTCTGTGAACGTATGATCGTTAAAGAAGACCGCCTCATCTCCAGGGGTCCAGGCAGATGCCGTTTCGGCAACTGAAGTGCCAAGGAACACCAGGGTCAGAAGGACGGCGAACACTGCTACACCGATGCTGAATTTGACATCTCGGACCACAGTATCACCAAGGAACATGTTGCATTTCCACGTATTTATACTTAGGGGAAAGATTCTTGCCGCAACCGGTAACTTGTTACCACGGACACGCTGTGGTATTACTCCTCCACAAGCCAGTCATACACATGTCGTCATATTCTGGCCCAGAAGGCTTGAACTCCATTGTTGCAAAGTAGGATAATTATTAAATACTGTATACTTATAATGGGCACTATCCGGCCGGTCCCCAGGCCTGGACACGTCTCGAGACCTAAATTCCTTTCATTGGTGAAAAGGGGTGTTCGAATGAGCCTTAGCAATAGCTTAAGAAAAACTCTCTTGATTTTAGCATGTGTTGTTTTGGTCGCATCCAGCCTTTCGATGCTGGCGACCGCAGACTTTACTGTGGAACAGGCAGACGCTTTGCCCACAGAGAATATTCTGCTCACAGCAAGACCTCAGTATGATGCTGCCGAAACATTTGAAATTGAGACCAACGAGGAGTCCACTGTATCTACCAGGGACTCCAGCCGATGGGGTTTCACCCTCACGGAACTGTGGACATCCACAGATTCATTTGCCACCAGAGATACCGCGATCGCACACATGAACGCGGGAACCGATCTCGACATCGTGGCTGGCGGCGACCAGACCATCGCAGTCTACACTTATGGCTCCAGCAGCTTTACCAAGGTTGACCAGGAGACCATCGGTGCTGGTGTTATCACCAACATTGAGGCTGCGGATTACGATGGCGATGGAGATATCGATGTAGCCGCACTGGCACAGTGCGATTTCCCCAATGGTGCACAGGCGACCGGTACGTCGTCCATATACATCTTTGAGAACGATGGATCAGGAGACATCACCCTTGGCCATCAGTATGATGTGACCAACACGGCCATCGGATTTGCCAACCAGTTCGCTCTTTACTACGACAAGACCTACATGGACCTTGCCACTGCGAACATCGATAACGCTGGTGATCCTGAGCTTGTTGCTCTGACCACAAGCGACCCCGACGCTGATGGCTTTTCAGAGACCTGCACGGTAAGGATCCTATCCTACGATGGGTCCACCATTTCGCAGGATGACAGCTGGGATATCACCCTCGGGACCGGTGGCGCCATCTTCCCGATGCTGGATGCTGGCGACTTCAACGGTGATAACTTCCCAGAGGTCATGGTCTGCTACGGTGGTGCGACCACAGAATGGATAGCAGCAAGTGGCCACGTCTTTGCAAACACTGCAGGTACCATGAGCCATACTGGCACACAGGTCTTTTCAATTGACAGGCCTGGGAACGGTTTCAACATGTTCCCATACGATGTCCAGATCCACGACATCGATGCTGATGGTAACCTTGACGCTGCTGTTGCGACGAACTGGATGCAGGGCAGCACAGCAAACTGGATGGGCGGTAGGATCTGGTATGTTCTCGGCAACGGTGACAACACCTTCGATGCCGGAACCTCCAATGAGGGTTATCCCGGATACGAGCTTGTCAACCACGACCACTGGCACTGCAGGGACATGAACTTCGGCGAGCTTGATGGTGACACCACCTATGATGAGCTTGCAATGGACTTCTGGATGGACACCTACAACACTGACAACGTGGACTTCGTGCCTATCGATGAGTTCAGCACTGACTTTGCAGCATGGAACCCCAACGCCTTCCCGAACGACAGGTGGGACGGCTTGAACATCGAGAAGACCAACAAGGGTGGCCTCTTCGGCGACTACGAGATCTGGTGCATCGATGTGGGTGACTTCACAGGTGATGGTCTGGACGACATCATCCTTGGCGGAGACCTTTCTGGCACCGGCGCAAGCATCGGTGTCTACACCAGTTCGTTCCCACCAAACCAGTCACCGCAGCTTCTCAATGTGACACTATCAAAGAATCCGGTCCTCAATGATGCGAACGACAAGTTCGCCATCAATGTGACAGTGACAGACCCAGATGGTCTGTTCGAGTTTGCAGAGGAGGACTGTGTCCAGATCGATCTGTCACCTCTCAAGGGTTCAGGATGGGAAGCCATCAACATGATCCAGACTGGATTGAACACCACAATGACCCCACCAAGAGTATGGTATGAGCTTCCCGTTGACAAGCTCAACTCCCTTTGGGTCCCAAGCAGCGTTTCTGCCGGTGACTACGACATCAACCTTACCATCCACGACAGGGCACCTTGGCCAGATACGATAACCATCAACCCTTCGTTCACAGTGACCATACAGCAGTATAACCGTGAACCGTTCCCAGATGAGGATGCTGTTGGTGATATCAACTTCACAGAGGACTTCGGAGTCGTCTACATACCTGACATCTACGACTACTTCACAGACCTTGACGGCACACAGATGGAGATAAAGATCCAGAACTACTCCAACAACCAGTGGATCTGGGAAGAGGCATACTACACGGACACCTCCCTGTTCGGTGCGTATCTTGTGAACGGCACACAGGCCGCACCTGAGACGTTCTCGCTCAAGCTTGTGAGCAAGAACAACTTCAACGGTCTGGACCACATCAAGCTCCGTGCCTGGGATGGTGTCTATTCGGCATTGCACACCATCAACGTCACCATCAAATCGGTCAACGACGATCCAGAGATACCTGACTACGGTGATGATGAGGAGGTCATCCCGGACAACACATTCGACCTGACAGAGGACATCAAGTTCACAAAGAAGATAACAGCCTCTGATTGGAAGGACCGAGAGCCGTTCGACAAGGACGACCATGCGGATATTACCTACTGGGTGGACTTCCCGGACGATACCGAGAGATTGTTCGAGATAGAGGCTGAGACCGGTCAGATCGATTATACCCCTACCAACGACCACGTTGGTGACCACAGGGTCCACATCTACGCTGACGACAACGAGGGTGGCAATGTCTCCAAGGAGTTCTGGTTCAATGTGACCAACACCTGGGACGCACCGGAGATAATCAGCATTGAGGTGGATAAGAGGATCTACGATGTAAGGGACGCCAACATGATAGAGCTCAACGTTACCGAGCACGATACGTTGGAGTTCACCATCGTCACAGAGGATGTTGACGTCGCTATAGGCGAGCAGGACTCCATCATCTATGCCGCTAACGATCTGATGTTCCTGTCAGGCTTCGAGATGACGCTTGACACCTTGTCACCATACAGGGCGTACGTGACCTTCGTGGCCGATAACTGTTCATGCTACAGCCCAGAACATAGCAAACCACCTATCTGGGGTAACCTCACAGTGGTGGACGCAGACGATGATACCCTGACAAACTCCTTGAAGATCAGGATAAATGTCTTCAACGTCAACGACCCACCACTTCCAGCTGTGATCTATTCACCAGAGAACGGGTTCAACACCACTGCGTTCGAGGTAACGTTCATCGCGAACAAGTCCATCGATCCAGATGAGCCATACGGTGACGAGGTCTACTACTTCTGGGACTTCGACGATACTGACGGGATCTGGTGGGAGGAAGGCAACGGGACCACCACACCTCCAGCGGGAGAGGGTGATTACGGCAACTTCCAGAAGCGCCAGACATCCCACCTTTATACTGACTCTGGCCCGTACGTCATTACCCTGAAGGTAGAGGACAAGGGAGGCCTCGGTTCCACAGCGTTCATTCTGATCAATCTGGTCGGAGACGTGGGAAGCCAGGACACCGACAAGGACGGTCTTCTCGACGAGTGGGAGATGATGCACTTCAACAATCTCACCTACGGCAGGGATGATGATCCTGACAATGATGGCCTCCTGAACTGGGAAGAGGTCGAGCGTGGCACCAGTCCGTTCGATGATGACTCTGACAACGATGGATACAAAGATGGGGACGACGCATACCCCAACGACCCTAACAAGTATGAGCCAGAGACCCCATCTGACAACCCACTGGACAACCTTGGTGCCCTTGGTGGCACGGGATGCTGCATCATCCTGATCATCATCATTATCATCATCATCGTTGTGGTGATAATAATCGTCATCATCGTTATCCGCAAGAGGGATAGCGAAGAGCGCATCGGTGATGAGGAGAAGCCAGAGGAGGAGCAGTACAAGGACCAAGACCTGTATGGCGATGTGCCAGATGCAGGTGCAGCACCTGCACCGGGACCAGAGCAGCAGGGACCAGAAGAGAACGTGGACCTTGCCTTCGAGTCACCCGAGCAGGTGATGGGAGAGCAGCCACAGGTCGCTCCACCACCGTCGGATGTCGAAATGCTGCCACCAGAGGGTGGACCGGAAGGTGCACCTCCACCACCAGCACTTCCACCAGGACCTGACGGCGCACCACCTCCAGAAGGAGCTCCGGGAGGACCACCGGGTCCACCACCAGGACCACCTCCGGGTGCACCTCCACAGGGACCTCCGCCAGAGTGAGCGCTTATAAATGACCAGGAGGGGGGCGTCTTTTAGACCCCCTCCGATACTTCTTTCCTAGCCTTAGCGAGAATGTGTGCTGATGGTTCATTATATACTCAGGAGACAGGTACAATAGATGGAATTTAAATAGGACATATGTATTGAGCCCCATCCAGGTATTCTGTTCATGCTGTGGGTAGAGACCAGCTTAAACGTTGACGAGTGGTAACATGGGAAAGCGTGTAGGGATACCTCGGACATTGTTGTACTACTACTATTACCCACAGTGGAACACGTTCCTTCGGGAACTTGGTCACGAGGTCGTTGTGAGCGCTCCAACATCCAAAAGGATAGTTGATGAGGGTGTGAAGCTCGCTCTGAACGACGCCTGCATCCCGATAAAACTCTACCACGGCCACGTCGTGGACCTTCTGGACAAGGATGTGGATGCATTCTTCATCCCACGGTATGTTTCGATGGACCCAGGTGCAAGGATGTGTCCGAAGTTCCTGGGCCTTCCTGACATCATCCGCGCAAAGCTTGAGGACCAGATCCCACTGTATGTTGACACCAAGGTTGACAACAGGAAGCGCAAGCACATTGAGGAGAAGTTCTACAGAGGCATCGCAAAGCAGCTTGGCAACAATCCATCCGAAGCGAAATTGGCCTTTGCGAAGTCGCAGGAGGTCTTCGAGGACTTCAGGAGGCTTCTGCATACAGGAATGTCCTACCTTGATGCTCTTCAGCTCTACAACGCTGGAAAGGACCTCAAGGCCGAGTATCAGGCGAGAAAGGACATTGACCCGTTCGACCATCCTTTGAACGACCCAGAAGACCCCTCACAGCCACGCAGGCTCCATTTCGCGGTCATCGGTTATGTCTACCTCATCTACGACGATTTCATCAACGCCAACCTATGGAAGAAGATGGAGACGTTGAACGTATCACTCCATACCTTCGACCAGGTTACAGAAGAAGCCCTCGATTACCAGACCCAGAGGATGCACCACGATCTGTTCTGGATGTTCTCCAACAGGGTCGTCAAGGGTGCGTTCCACTTCCTCCATCAGGATAAGATCGATGGTATCATCCATATCACAGCGTTCGGATGCGGTCCGGACGCCATGACCACGAAGCTCATTGAGCTAGAGGCAAAGAACAGGACGCACATCCCTTACATGCGAGTGCTTCTAGACGAGCACACCGGGGATGCAGGCCTTATGACCAGGCTCGAGTCCTTCACGGACATGATCCGCAGAAGGGACAGTGCCGCGGCAAAGGCCCAGAACCTTAAGGAGACTGGCTAGACCAGGAGTTGATGCTCATGACCTACAAGATCGGCTTTCCAAGAATGGGCGAGACCTACATCGGTTTTGCAAAGCTTGTGGAGCTTTTCGGATACGACCTCGCACTTCCGGACGCGCTGTCCAAAAAGACCATCAGACTTGGTGTTCAGCACTCTCCGGAGTATGCATGCTGGCCTTTCAAGATCAGTCTTGGTTCGACCATCGAGGCCTTGGAAGCAGGAGCAGAGGTCATCGGTACCCTTGGTGGGTCCGGTCCTTGTCGTGCTGGATGGTACGGGGAGCTGCAGAGGTTGATCCTCGTCGAGGACCTGGGATTCGACATCCCCCACTTCTATCCGATGTACCACCTCAACGACGTCTTCAAGATCGCCGAGCTGGGGGGAACAAAGAGCAGGTATCGGGCCCTTAAGTGCGTCAAGTATGCCTGGGACACCATGAGGACCGCTGAGTACTTTGAGAAGATCGCTATCAAGCAGCGCTGCAGAGAGGTCAATATCGGTGAGACCACAAAGGTCCAGAACGAGGTCATGAAGATGCTCACCGAGACCTACGAGCCAGCCAAGCTCAAGCAGGCCAAGAAGAAGGGGACAGCAATGTTCGAGTCCATCGAGACCGACAAGAAGATGAAACCCCTCAAGGTCGGAACCGTTGGCGAGATCTTCGTTGTCATCGATCCCTTTGCGAATCTGGAGATCGAGAAGAAGCTCGGAAACCTCGGTATCGAGGTGGACAGGTCTCTGTATTTGACTGACTGGATCTGGAGAGAGTTAGTGATGGACTACCATCCGGTCACTGGTTACTTCGCAAAGAAGTACCTTCACGATAACGCCCATGGATACCTCCATGAGCCTGTTGGCGGCGATGCTTTGGAAGGTATCGCCTGGATCAACCTCTACAAGGAAAAGGGATACGACGGCGTCATCGAGATCGGTCCGTTCACATGTATCCCAGAGATCGTCACGAAGAGCATCATTCCGACCATGTCCAGGGACCTGGACATGCCGGTCCAGACCTACAACATCGATGAGCACACCGGTGAGGCCGGCTTCATCACCAGGTTGGAGGCCTTTGGCGATCTTCTGTCACAGAGGCGGGATGGCGTTCCACTGCCTACCCGTGATCCAGTGACCGGAAGGTTCAGTTCTGCAGACTTCGGAGCAGTGGAGGGTAAGGCTTGAACCTGTTCCTTGGTATCGACCTGGGCTCTGTTTCTACAAACATTGCCATTCTGGATGAAGATGGTGAGCTCGTAGCCAGGCAGTACGTGCGAACCTCTGGTGATCCGATATCAGCTATCCAACTGGGAATATCCAAAGCGCACGATCTTCTGAACGAGCACTTCAAGGGTGGGGACTACACGATACTGGGAGTTGGAGCCACTGGCTCTGCCCGTGACCTTGCTGCGAAGATCACTGGTGCGGATGTCGTCAAGAACGAGATCACGACCCATGCTATAGCTGCGTGCACCATCGACCCGGACGTCAGGACCATCTTCGAGATAGGCGGTCAGGACTCCAAGATAGTGTTAGTGAATGAGGGCAGGGTCACAGACTTTGCCATGAACACTGTCTGTGCAGCAGGTACTGGGTCGTTCCTGGACAACCAGGCAGAGAGGCTTGGCATCCCTATCGAGGAGTTCGGTGACCTGACCTTGGAAGCTACCACTGATGTTCGTATCGCTGGACGCTGCACAGTGTTTGCCGAGTCCGATATGATCCACAAGCAGCAGCTTGGCTTCACGACCCCTGACATCGTCAAGGGCCTCTGCGAGGCCATGGTCCGAAATTACATTAACAACGTAGGCTCCGGGAAGGAGATCCTTCAGCCTGCGTTCTTCCAGGGTGGTGTGGCCGCTAACAAGGGCATCAAGGTGGCCTTCGAGAAGGAGCTTGGCTTCGAGGTCATCATTCCACCTAACTTCGACATTATGGGGGCCATAGGCGCTGCTATCCTGGCCAAGGACCGGTATGAGCGCTCGCAGGCTCCAACTTCGTTCTACGGCTTCGACCTTGTCAACTTCACATACGAGATGGAGAGCTATGATTGTCCAGACTGTCCGAACATCTGTGAGGTCGTCCAGTTGTCCATCAATGGTGAAGCAAAGCACAGGTGGGGTGACAAGTGCGGTAAGTGGCAGTTCCTTGGTGAGGGAGCGTTGCAGTTCCCTGAAGAGGAGAGCAGGGACGCACCTGTTGTGGCATCCGAGTCCACTTGTGGGCTTGAGGTGCCCAAGACACCTGGGCTTGCTGAGGAGTGCGCCAAGTGCGACGACGACGCCGAAGTCGTTTCACCTCTTACCTCTGATGGGGTTGAGAGGAAGCTTGAGTGTCCGGACTGCTCGAAGAAGTTCGAGTTCCTGGACACTGGTACAAGACCGATCAGCATCGAATGTCCCCACTGTGGGGTAAAGGGAGTGCTAGAGTAAGGGGGTGTGATGATATGGATGCATACATGGGGATAGATGTAGGCTCGGTCTCTACCAACATTGCTCTTATCGATGACGATAACAAGGTCATTGAGACACTTTACATTCGTACCAAGGGACGCCCTATCGAGGCCATCCAGAACGCTCTTCAGACGGTCGGGAAGAAGATAGATCCATCCATCGTGGTCAAGGGCGTCGGAACCACTGGTTCTGCCAGGACACTTTCACAGGCCATCGTTGGCGCGGACGTTGCCAAGACAGAGATCACCGCGCATGCAGTTGCAGCTTCACATTATCATCCTAACGTTCGGACCATCCTTGAGATAGGTGGTCAGGACTCCAAGGTCATCATCATGGAGGACGGTGTTGTCACAGACTTTGCCATGAACACGGTTTGTGCAGCGGGAACAGGTTCGTTCCTGGACCACCAGGCGGCCAGATTGGAGCTGAAGATCGAGGACTTTGGTGACATCGCGTTGCAGGCGAAGGCTCGTCTTAACATTGCAGGTCGATGCACAGTGTTCGCAGAGTCTGATATGATCCACAAGCAGCAGACCGGCCATTCCAAGGCTGAGATCCTTCGTGGTCTTTGTGATGCGCTTGTTAGGAACTTCATCAACAATATCTGCAAGGGCAAGCGTCTGGACCCACCGATCATCTTCCAGGGTGGTGTCGCTGCCAACAAGGGTATCAAGGTGGCTTTCGAGGATGCTCTTGGTTGTGAGGTGGAGATCCCCAAGCATTACAATGTGATGGGGGCCATTGGCGCTGCTATCCTTGCCCGTGAGCACATGGAGCAGCAGGGTGGCAAGACCGAGTTCCGTGGTTTCGAGGTCACCAACTTCGACTATGAGACCAAGTCGTTCGAGTGTGAGGATTGCTCGAACATGTGCGAGGTCATCAAGGTGTTGATGAACGGTGAGCTTATTGCTAGGTGGGGTGGGAGATGTGGGAAGTGGGAGATCACTGGATAGGCCGAGCAAAGCACACAAGCTTCGAAACTTCCAGGAAAAGATCGAAATTTTCAACCACAGAAAGCGAATGCTAGCCAGTTGAAAATTTCGACCCTTCTTTTCGTTTCGAAGCTTGCTGTGCTGAGAGGCCTATTCAGTGATCCCTGAGTCGCCCTTACCATCAACCGACCCTCACCCAAGTTGGAATTGTCAGTAACTTTTCTTCGTCGTTGACCAATGGATCGAAAAGTTCTGTCCGCAGCTTCGTCTTACCGTCAATGGTCATTGCGACGAGCGCGGATAGGAGAAAGCGCATCTCTCAGACCTCTTCCTTTCTCCCATCAACCGGTGGCAGAAGCAAGCAAGCTAAATCCTCCATCCTACGTCGTTCCGTCCCCACTAGTTACAATTCCTGAAATCTAGTGCCTGTACAATCCTACATTACAAGTAACACTTATTACCCCCCAAAAATTTGCAAACTACATCCGGAGGAATATTGTTGCGTAACAAACACACTCTCCTGATCGCGACACTTTTGGTGCTCATCCTGTCCCTCGGTTCCCTCGTGGTAACCGCAGGCGACCAGGATGATGAGGTCATCACGACCACGAGAGCACCTGGGGATCCATATCTTGACATAGGGTCTGATACCCTGGCCAACACGGTCTACCCAGGTGACACAGTCGAATTCGCTTTCCGCATCGACGAGGACTACGATGGTGATGAGTGGGACGACTCGGAGGGCTGGGCCCTTCCGTTCTTCGGCTCCGCCCGTGCTGTCTGCGAGGTCGGTGTGACCATTGCCACAGATGGTCCTGCCACATGGACCGCCCAGAGCGTCTACGTTCCGGACAACCCATGGAACATCACTGGCAATGAGTGGATCTTCCACAACGAGGATGGAGACGACTTCGCCTTCAGGATAACTACCAGCAACATCATGCCTGGTGATTACTCGGTGACCATCACTGTGACATACAGACTCGCCATCAGCTACAACCATGCGACCACCGCTGACCCGAACGACTACAACGTCACATCGCTTCGCCAGGAGAGTTTGACGTTGGACTTCGAGGTCCAGTCATGTATGGAGAACGAGTTTGCGACCATGCGGGTCCTGGACTTCACGGCAACGACCGGAAATCCAGGAAGCCTGTATGCAGGAGTTGCTGCCCAGAAGATCGCGTTCAGGGCATGGACCGATGGTGCCATCGGCAAGCTCGAGAACGTTAAGATCGACATGGTCCTTCCGACCACTGGCCAGACAGCGGACATCTCTTACTCCAACAGGATCCCGTCCGAGAACAGGGACAACTGTATAGTCAGGGAGCTTTACAACACGCAGACGTACTTCTACTTCTACGTGGACGTGACCTCCGACATCACTCCTGGTCTTAAGGATGGAGCATACGTGATGCTCACCTACGACAGGGAGATCAACGATGCGTTGGTGACCGTCACAGAGTCCATGCAGTACGATATCACGTTCAGGATAGCATACACAGCTATCGTGGATGTGCCTGACCATCTCGGTGGTACGACACCTCTGGTCCAGATCGACCAGGAGACCTTGGACGACCCACTTGTGGACATCACAGTGCCTATCGCGAACACTGGCAACGTGGACATTTACTCCACCAAGGTCGAGCTCGTTCTCACCGAGAGCTTCTTTATCGATGAGTCCAGCTTCTTCAAGGTGGATGACCAGACAGACATCCAGGAGATCAATCAGGTCGTGGACCTGGGCTCCCTCAACCAGGGAGAGTCCAAGGATGCTGTGTTCCAGGCGAACTTCATGCGCCAGCTGCCTCCAGGTATCTACGCGCTCCGCCTCAACTACGATCTCGAGTATTACGAGAACGGCGAGCTCGGTGACCCATCTCAGATGGCCATCACTGACGAGGGCGAGTATGACGATATCATGAAGGCCCGCGGCAACGAGGGCATGCTCTATGACTTCCCATACATAGTCATCGAGATCCTGGACCCGCAGATGGACATGTTCGGCTATGCTGGCACGATCACGCCTGGTATGAAGAACCTGCCTCTGACCGTTACCGTGGTAAACAAGGAGACCTACGGTATCAGCGTCGAGGATGTCACACTGGATGGTGGAGGTTATTTCACTGACGCCTCAATGCTCGAGGAGGCTACAGATGGTGGCGATGGCAATGCCACAGAGACCACCACCAAGATCCCAGCCTACAGCATGAGTGCAGACAACTGGGCAGAGTTCGTGCCAGAGGCCAACACCTGGTATGACAACGACATCGGGCAGTACAGCACATACAGCTCCAGGACCTTCACGTTCATGGTGAACGTTGAGGATGACATCGAGGGAACCTATCACAAGACCACACTGACCATCACTGGCTACGATATGTTCTACCAGATGCACACCATCGATGTGGACGTAACACTGGTCTTCAGGCCAGGGGACGCAGAGATCGTTGTCGCCACTGCATACACAGAGAACGGCACTGGCCCGGGCAGCGCGAACTTCGAGTATTCCATCACTCTGGTCAACGCTGGTGACTCTACCGCGGAGGACCTCCGTGTGATGCTGGCATCCGACCTGGACGCTATCATCGTCGAGGACCCACTCCAGGAGGTCGGTGACCTTGCACCTGGTGAGGATGTGACCGTGACCTTCCACCTGACCTTTACTGACAAGGCCAGGCAGACCATCGACATCGATGACTTCTATGCTCTGACCCTATACTGGGGATTCACAGACTGGGAGGGCAATGTCGGCAACATCAACGACAACGCGAAGATGGTGTTCATCACCACCTCTGCGGTCAAGCAGGTGGACCCTGTCCAGCCGGTCATGTCCAACGACATGTCGATGCTGGTCCAGGCTGCCTTGATCTTTGCAGGTATGTTCCTTGCTGCGATCATCATCATGGTCGGTCTTTCCAAGGTCGGAAAGGGCGGCAAGAAGGAGAAGCCTGCGAAGGAGGAGACTCCAGCAAAGGAAGAGGAGAAGGACGATACACCTCCACCACCGGATGAGCCTGGCCCGCCAGAGAGCGATGCCATAGAGCCAGAGGTCGTTGGGGATGATGATGAGATCCCTCCACCAGAGGGGGATAATCCTCCACCGCCTACCTTTTAACGCAGCAATGGCTGAAACAGCCATAATAAATTGGTTCGCTCTACGATGAAGCGATGAGTTGTGGAGTGAACCAACCTTTCTTTTTTCAGACATTGCGGAGTTAGAATGGCTCCGCTGGTTCGAATATCAGTTGATAGATAGCAATCATTCTACTTCCATTCACTTGATGGTCAGGCTGATGGGAGGCGCACTCCACAATCTCCGAAAAAGGGGAAGATAGGTCGATATTCAGAACATTCACCAGATCTTCGATATTCGTTCTGAATATCGATCATTTTCTGGATTTTTTCGGAGATTCCTCCGATTGCCTCTTCTTCTTTTTAGACTTCTTTGCTTTAGAAGTCTTGGGCTTTTCTTCCTCACCCTTACGTTCTGACTTCTTCCGCTGGATGAAGTCCTCCCAATGGCCAGGCAACAGTGGTGGGTCCTCGAAGATCTCATCCTTCTGCTCCAGCTTCTCCACGTCCTCCTTCTTCAGCTTTCCAGCCTTTATCATGGCCGCAAGCTCTCTCTCCCGCAGGTCCCGCTCCTTCTCCTTCTCCATCTCTGCACGGTCCTTGTCGGCCCTTTTGATGTTGGCCAGGAAGATGAATACGAACAAACAAGCGTAGAACAACATCATGGCACCGATGAGGAAGTTGAGGAGGACGAAGGGCATCAAGAAGTTGTTGCCAGGGTCGATCAGCATGGCCCCTGAGACAACAGCTACGCTACCCCCGCAGAAGTTTGCCATGGCTGCTATGATGGTTATCCGCCACAATTTTCGATAGGCCATAAGGCAGAACGTGTACCCGATGAGCGAGAACAGGAACCCGATGGTCCCTGCAAGGATAGTGAACATGGTGATCCCGACGATCAACCCAACACCCAAGCCTACGGCTGACAACCCAACAATAGCTGCGAGTATGTTGGTCACGATAAGCTCTGGCATAGCAAGAAGACCAATGGCCACCCAGAACAGGATAAAGAACAATATCATAGTTAGAACTATGAGCAGTGCACACACGCCCACACCGGCCAGGCACAGGTTCGAGTCCTGCTCGAAGATGTATGCCAGTATCCCGATGGTGAAGTTGGTGAACAGGATGGCGATGATGGATGTGAGGGTGTTGATTATGGAGAACAGGAGGATAGTGTTGAAGAAGAACTTAACACCAAAGCGCCTCAGCTTCCTGAACAAACCCTTCCGCAAGGCCATCGCTGATGCTACGGTTTGGGTGTATTTATTGTTTTGGATGGGGAGAGGCCAGATGGGGCAAGGTGGGGAGAAAGCTTCGATCTCGTCAAGAAATTCTCGCAGTCTTTATATACTCCACACGTGAATGAATCTTTGATGGGTAGAAGGATTGTTACGGTTGTAGTTGTTACCATAGTTGTTTCTTTGCTTCTCGTGATAGCTGGGGTAGTTGTCCTGGTAAGTCACTATACATCACCAGATTATGCCTTGGCGGATGATATCTCATTAACCTTATCACCTGAGAACGTTGGTATCGCTGAATATGATCAATTCTTTGACATTTCAGTAATTATTACGAATACAGCTAATGAAAAGAAAGTCATCTGTGAAGATAGCGTTACAGGGTCAACAGAATCATTGAGATGCCACTTCGTGTTCAACGACACAGAATATGGACACACCACAGATCATGGAGATCCATCATATCATTGGTTTCCATTATTCAATGATAATGATGATACGAAAACACTGAATCCAGGGGCCTCATTTTCCTTTCCGATAAGAGTGTCATTGTCATTAATGGAGAACAATTCATTACAAGAGGAATTTGAAGAAGACGAAGTTTTTCAATGTGAATTCTATATTTCAATCACGGTATATACGACAACGAAGGACAGTTCTTCAATAACTCTCGGCAGAGTATAACCCCCCCACCGGAGGCCCCCTAACATGCCTGCACACCACCCTGCACCAACCGCGGTCGCGATCACCGCCATGCTCCTCGTGGTAGCGGGGGCGAGCGTCCTGGGGGGGTGCGTGGACGAGGAGCCAAATTACATTCGAGAGACTGAATTCGGCAGTGCAATGTCATCATCATCATATAATACGAGTGAATCCATTAATTGCTCATTCTGGTTAGAGAATATCGATGCTTTTGATGGGAAAGTTGCACCATTTATTGTTGGAGGAACATTGATCCTGAACCTGACTTATCCAAATGAAAAATGGTTGATATATTCCATAAACAATTGGGATGTGCAAGAAAAGGATCTCATTCTTCTAAAACCCGGGGAAAGAACTAAGATAACAATCGATCTATTAGATTATTACAGAATCCCTACTGGGCACTACATACTCACATGCATCTATGAATATCTAGTTGACGATATGAATTGTTACAAATCTCAAATCCACAATCACGTTGGTGACTTCACAGTTGAGTAGCCCCCCACCGGAGGCCCCCTGACACGCCAGCAAGCCTCTCAGGGCACCAACGGTTCCACCCAGCAAGCCCATATCCTTTTCACATTCCCATTGTAACATAAGCATTATATACTCTGATGAGAATGAAAGAGCATGACCACCTCTGACACCGAGATCATGCTTCAGAAGCTCATCCATATCGAGAACCTCCTTGTCGAGATAAACCACAAGATCGACAACTTCACAGGTTTTGAAGAGCTTGATGACGATGAGCGTCAAGAAGTATCCCAGATCAAGAAAGAGATAGAGGATGGCCAGTACGATTCTTTTGACGATGTGTTTGGGGAATGAAGGATGTACGAGATCATCTTCTCCAAGAAAGCAAGGCTATCAATGAGCTCAAGAAAGGCCATAAAGACAAGATCAAGGCCATCATCGAGGATATGAAGCTCGATCCTTACTCTCACCCATACAAGAAGATAAAGGGCGAGACGAACATGTTCAGGTCCGCATCGTTATCCTCAAGGTCGAGAAAAGAAGCACGGTCTATGATTGATCGATCATCCTGGCAAACTACTTTTCCCAAAAACCACCTGCTATTAGAAGATGCTATTCTATCCTCGATGAGAGGGGATCAATTCCGCTTCTGCCGCTTCTTCTCGTGATGCACCAGCCAGTCCACCTTCCGCTCCATTGCAGCCAGCCTCTTCTGCAGGTTGTCCCAGTCGTCCCGGGTCACCCAGAAGTCAATATTGGAGTTCTCCTCCACCTGCTTTGGCGCGGGTCCAATAGCTGCAGAGAGGTTCTCGTAGAACTCCAGGTAATCGTCACCATACCCGACCACGATGTACTTGCTGTTGGCCGTCACGCGGAGGGAATGGACCCAGCCTTCTGGAGAGAGACTGAAGAACGGCTGGAACTCACGGTTGAAGAAGGTGACCACACCATTGGACCCAATGGCCATGATGTCGCCCTTCTCGTCACAGTGGCACTCCTTGATCCACGCCTCGGTGTCGAAGGTCCTATCCTTGCCAGCAGCCAGGTCCAGGAATGAAAGGTGATTGTACGAACCGACAACGACGACCTCGCCATCACGGGTGATGGAAGTGGTCAGGATGTCGTAGGGAAGCCGCATCTTGAGAAGCTCGTGGCCTGCCCCGTTGAGAACAACAAGGATACCATTGGTGTCCCCAGCTACGACCTTGGAACCGTCACCATTGACGCCCACTCGTGTGACCTGGCCCTCCATAGGATACCGCCAGAGGAGGACACCTGTCCTGTTGTAGTAGTAGACGTTACCGTCCGCGCATGCTACGGCCGTTCCTGCACCGTTGGTCGCTATGGCAATATGGTTGGCTATGCCCTTGACCTTGGATGACCAGATAACTCCGCCTTCTGGACTGAACGCCCAGACGTCGTAGTTCGCAGACACCATGATGGCCGATCCATCGCCTGCGAAGTCGATGCCGGTGGCCTCCAGCGCTAGGGTCTTGTTCCACTTCACCTTCCCTTCGATGTCGTACAGAGTGAGCCTTTTGTCCTTCGTTCCACAAGCAACGGAGCTGCCGTCCTCTGGAACGCCCACGGCCGTGACCATCATGCCAAGTCTTTGGCCCCATACCCTGCGCAGGTCGAGCATGCTGTGGAAATGGAGGTGCTGGTTATTATACTAACTCATAGCCAGACGTGGAGAAACGGAGAAAAGCTCCGAAAAAAACCACAAGGGATTGCCTCGCTCTTGGGGGTAGCAGATATTTGTGGAGCGAGGCAACCTCTCTTCTTCATTTTCGGAGATTTTTGGAGTCTCCGCGTCTGGTTCTGAGCCTTTTCACGAATCTCCAGTAGATCTTCAAATGCACGAGAAAAGTCTTTTATCCAGTGAGATAGCTCCACCTATCATGGCAGTCCTGACCCGTGATGAGATACTTGACGAGATAGAGAAAGGCCGCATCCAGGTCGACCCGTTCATCCCAGAGAACGTAGGCCCAGGCTCCTTGGACCTCACCATCGATGATGAGTTCAGGGTCTTTCGGAAGATGAACAGCCTCATCAGGGTTGACGAGGAGACCGATTACACGGACCTCACAGAACTCCGGAAGGAGCCAGACCAGTTCATCATCCTTCCACAGGAATGCGTGCTGGGCATCACCAAGGAGCACATCGTTCTACCACCAGACATCGCAGGCTGGCTCCAGGGTCGCTCCAGGTTCGCAAGGCTCGGACTTATGGTCCACGTAACTGCAGCGTTCATGCAGCCAGGTACCAGCAACAGGCAGGTCCTGGAGATCTACAACGCATCCAGCTTCCCACTGGCCATTGTTCCAGGTACAAGGCTATGCCAGTTCATCTTTGAACGGTGTGAGGGAGAAGCAGAGTATCAGGGCAAGTTCAAGGACCAGGACCTTTAGTCCTCTTCCAGAGCTTCTTCTGCATCTGCGCGTTCCTTGCGCTCCTCGATGATGTCGAACTTGTGACGCCGAGGATCAGATGTTTCTACGCGACAGTGTAGGTTCTCACAAAACTTCGGCAGTGCCTCGACGTCCTTGACATCCTTTTTCGCAACAAGCGCAAGTCTTTTACGATAGTCCATATCATAGGATATAGCGTTATTATCAAAGGCAGACGTCAGAAGTCTAGCTAGGTGTCCGCCTTCACGATCCCAGTCTGTCAGGATTATGACCTTCTTGTGCTGGGTGGCTATCTCTGTTGCCAGGTTCACTATGGACTTGCCAGTGTTGATAAGAAGTATAACACCCTCGCATCCAAGCTTTCGAAGGGCGGTCTTGTCCTTGATCCCCTCGACTATGATGGGAGTGGTCATATTGTCCCGGATCAGCTCTTCAAGGATCTGTTCGAGGTCCTCGAGCCTCTCACGCTCCTCATCAACGTCCAAAGGTTCACCTCTTGGAACGTCTGGACACCCGAGAGTTCTCGCCAAGACCCTGTGGCTTGCCCTTCCTGATCTTTTTGACCTTGGTAGTGAACCCTACACCCTGGAAAAGCTTGTTGGCCTTTCGCATGTACTCCTTGGTCTTGTCCTGGTTGCCAAGCTCCTTATGGACCTTGGCAAGCTTCTCGGAGGCCTTGGCCTCGTAGTAAGGTAGCTTTATCTCCTGGAACACGGCGATGCTGTCCTCGAGCCATTTCTGGGCACGCTTCTGGTCACCCTCCAAAGAATAAACAGTGGCATAGTCCATAGAGACCATACCTATCTTGAACCGCTCGCCGAGCTTGTCGAAGATCTCCATGGCCTCGTCCAAATATTCCAAGGCTGTAGAGAAGTCACCTTCCTTGGCATAGATCAACCCTGCAGAGGCCAGGCCATAACCGAGCTGGCGAACATCGCCGTTGGTCTCGGAAAGTTTGATGCAATCTTCAAAGTAATTGAGGGCCCTGTCATTGACCCCTTTGTTCATGTAGACCATGCCAAGATTATTGTAGAGCTTACCCTGCTCGTAAACGTCGCCGGTCTGCTCCAAAACGGTAATGGCCAGCTCGTGGAACTTGATGGCCAGGTCGTAATCTTCAGCATTGGAATACACAGTTCCAAGGTCTGTGTAGATCTTGGTGAGGATAGTTAGGTCCTGGACCTTCTCTGCCTGCTCCATACCCTTCTCGTAGAACTCGATGGCAGTGGCGAAGTCACCACGGGAGTTGGCAAGATGTCCAAGGCCTCTGTAACTGTCAGCGATGCCCTTGCTGTCCTCGATCTTGGTCGAAATGTCCAGGGCGGTCCTGAACGAATCCCCAGCCTGTTCTCGAAGACCGAGCTTTGTAAGCATATCTCCAAGACGACGATGGGTCTCTGAGAGGGCCAGGTTGTTCTCCTTATTCTCGCAAAGCAAGATCGTCTGGCGGTAGAAACCGATGGCCTCGTCCCACTCTCCCATGATGTTCAGGACCTCGGCCTTCACCAGCATGAGCTCTGCCCAGTACTTGTCGGGGGTGTTATCCTGGGTATACTCATCCAGTATCTCCAGGAACCTCTCGACATATCCTCGGGATATAAGATCCCCGCCATGGTTGATGGCCAGACGAACTGCTTTGTCAGCCTGGTCGGAGTAAAGGAAGTGGTACTGGGCCTCGATCTTGGAGAGTTCCACGCCCTGTTCCATGTAATAATCTGCAGCTGAAGCGTGATACTGCTTCTTCTGTGGTGGTGGTAAACGTGTGTAGAAGAACTCACGGATGAGATCGTGGACATCGTACTCATCGTAGCTTATCTCCTGCATGAGATTGCGCTCGACGAGCTTGTCCAGTGTGGAAAAGCTCACAGACTCATCGATGAAGAATGCAGTTGACGACACTGGATACCTGAACACGGACACGATCTGGAGAAGCAACTTCTCCTCGTCCGCAAGCTTGGAGAAGATCTCCTCGTAGATGTAACGCTTGATGTCGCGCTGCTCACGGATGTCGCGAACAGAAGTGATAAGCTCCAAGAAAAGAGGATGCCCTTTAGTGAGCATGTAGATCTTTTCGAACATCACATCTGTGATGTTCTCCACCTTCAGAAGCTTACGAGCAGCCTCCTCGTCCAGGCCATCCAGGCGTATCTCCAACACCCTCTTCTCCACTAGGACCTCACCGCGGTCGTAGTATGGCATGATCTGCCTACCGACCGTGATCAGTGTGCATCCCTGGATGGAGCCCAGGATATCATCCAGCATCCCGAAGAACTCCACGATGTCGCTTTTAACACGCTGGAAATCGTCGAACACCAAAATGGTATTGGATTCAGCGAGGTCGTCTGCTATAAGCCTGGGAAGCTCCTCCATCTCTATGGACGAGTGGCTTGCCAGGTATGATTTTAGCCTCTTTCGCTGTAGACGAGACAGAAAGTCCGCGAGGTTGACCAGGGTGTTTCGCAGGGTGTCCCACTTATGGAACCTGTACCAGAACACGTTCTTGTCCTGGAGGTGGTCACGCACGACCTTGGATGCCAGGGTGGTCTTACCGATACCGGCGATACCATTCAGGACCACGACCCTGGAGTCCGCGCTCTTGATGGCCTTCTCGATCTTCTTTATCTCATCGTCCCTGCCGACGAAGAACTTGGCCTGGGGGGCGTCCCCGAGCTCGATGATGAACTTGTTCTCGTCGAAGTTCCGCCTTTCGAGAGCACCTTCGGACTTGGAGAACTGGCGGATATCTATCTGGCCGACCTCTTCAAGCTCTGTGAGAAGCTCTAAAAGGGTAAGGTTCAGACCGAAATGCCCATTGATGTCCTTGATGGCCAGTCGGTGCAGGCCGCCTTCTTCATCGACGACCTCGACGACCGTCCGCTCAAGCTCCATCTTGATCTGGTTGGCATATGAGGTCCCTTCAGGAGTAAGGAAGTAGACCTTCCTCTTGCGCTTGACCCCAGTGACATGGAGAACCTTCTCTATCATCAGCCCCTGTTCCTTCAGGGACTTCATTGCCCTGGGTACATTGTCACGGCGAATGCCAACTGACTTGGCGATCCCCTCCTGGGCCATATTGAACGGGACCTCGTATTGGGTCTCGTACTTGCTATATGCCAAGGAGTTCAGCAGGATCTTCTTCTCAATGGTGAGAGAAATGGATTTCGTCTGCCTGGGGGACACGTTGGAGGATAGTAGGGATAGTTTATGAGATTTTTGTTCGCTGGGTCGGTATATGTGTCAATAGCACAGTGTGGTGTGTTCCGGGGGATGGTTTCGAATGATGCTCGGGGAGCAGAATGGGTCGAAGGGTCGTGAAATAATAAGGACTGGATTGATCTTCCCAAGGTGGATTTAAGGCTAGATCACGATTAAATAGTGCAATAGTAACCATACCATCAAAATCTTGTTCAACAGAGCTTATAGCCAATCAATATCCATTCTGTCATAATATGAGTAAAACACATTCGATCAGATTTCAGATCGATTTAGGGGATCGAGACCGTATGGATGTCTTTGGATCAAAGTTGTTAGATGGTATTACAAATTCAAGGATCTCTGTTCAGATAGATGATGAACCTACAGGCATCTCAGGGCATTACAAGGGCGTTATCACATTTGAAGATCAGGTCCGACCAATGGTTATCGATTTCTTCCATCTTGTCTTTGAAGCATGCTCTGGTTTGTTCATCGAATGGATGGAAGTCTTAGTGGGTAGTGGTATACCAGATGTCATTGAACATGCTGTCCTCTCATCCGATCTTCAACAACTTATCCTAAAAACCATTGTAGACATTGAAAAGAACACAGGTTTTGAAATAAAACGTCGATATGCTTATGCACGAGTAGAACAAATTGATAAAAATGTAACAGTAAGATCTTTCGATTATTTACTGAAAGAGTTACATCATGAGAAAATGGTCGAGATCGATTGGAAGACCGATACCATCAAACCCACTTCATTAGGACGTCACCAATTCCTACCAGCTAGAACAAAGATCACAGTTTCTGATGGATAGAAGGTGTTCAATCAAAGCTCATGGTCCTTTTGAAACTTGACAAGTTTTTGTTGATGGTTTTGGATCTCTCCCAAGATGATCTTCTTCTTCAAGCTATCCTTAACGAACTCTTCAACAATAAATGCGAACAAGAAATTGATCTCTGCTGTCTCGATCTCATGTGCAAGCTTTAGTCCGTCAGCTGTGTTTCGAAGAGAGTAATTGCTCAGATCCATCTTGTGAACTGCTTCAACAAGACCTACCATATCATTGCTCGCTTCAGACCTCAAAACATCCTCAGATAATGTTTCACCAAGATACATGAGGTACATTGCATGGTCTGCCTCATCATGTGCCATGTCCTTCCAGAGTTCATAGGAACCAGGTACATCGATACATTTCTCCATGAGAACCTCATAGAATGTCTTAGCCTTCTCTTCAGCTGTGAATGCTGTAGCTATAACGTCTGCGATGGTTGGCTTGGATATGCAACACCCTCCGAGCACTGGACATGGTTTATTTAATATAAAATGTTCTACCCAGTGTACTCCACATTGATGAATAATTATTCATGCGTTCCACAATTATTGTACATTGTCCCCATCATCATGACAATTGTAACATTGACTTTATCTGCTTTCCGATTCTAGGGGGATGACATCGTTTCCTCATTATCATGAAAAAGTCAGAAGCAGACAGAATTGGATCGCCAGAATCATTTTAAGCAATTGAATCAGAAAAAGAAAGGAGTGGCCCCAATCGACCACTCCGATTGTATGCGCGTGCAAAACCCGAGTTTACTCGCGGTTCTGTACTATGACATAGTTCATGTAGCCATGGAACGGATTGTACCCGCCATTTCCATCTGCTCGATATCCAAGGGTCAATGGATGTGCAGAATGAGAAGCGATATCATCAGAACATGACTTGGTCCTTGTCTGTAGGTCTGTATAAGATCCATCTCCATTGATCCTTCGGATCTTGATAGTGAACGTAGATGAATCCGTATCGTAGTATCCGTAAAGGACGTACCAGTATGATGTTCCAATGGTGATCGTGGTTGAGTAGTCTGTTGATGTCCCATCACCATGATATGCTGTGAACCGGAGGTAGTTGTTGGTCAGATAGAACGACCAACCATATCCATTTCCACCAGTGTACTGATACTGGTCAGCGATCATCTGGTAGGTTGGTGATGTAGAGGTCAGCCTGATCATGGCCTCTACATATACTCCTTCGGACGTGCAAGGAAAATCAGTACCCTCATTGATAGAGACCCTATCAGCAGATGTTGACCACTGACTTCCACCATAGAATCTTGCAGTTAATTTGCTGTCATAAGTAGTAAGCACTGCGTCACAGCTCTCTGAAGATCCTGTGGTTCCAAGGTATCCATCATAGTCACCATAGACATCATTATCATCGACGGTCTGATCACCAGTATCGTCGAAGTCCCAGTAGCCAGATTCCTGAACCGATGCAGCTTCTGCTTCTAAAGTTGCATAGCTCAAAAATCCAACTATTCCAGCAATCAATAAGACGCCGAGTGCAAGCACACAGGCGATCTTAGCGATCATTTTCGTTTCCATTTGATTCACTCCTTCTCGAATCGTCCCCCCTAGGGGGAACATTGGATCCAGAAGTAGATTATATCAATCGATTGGAGTGAGAACTGATAGATACCAGTGGCTTTCCTAAAACATAATTTTTACGATTCAAACCTATGAGATAATTGTAATTGCTTCGCCACAGAATGGACAGAATTTGGGATTTTTAATGACCTGAAAACCCTTACCACAGTAGGGGCAATTATTCAATTCAATTTCAGAGGCACACTCAGCGGTCTGATAATGCTTGATCGCTCTTCCATTGTCATCGATATCAATGCAACAAATTATTAGTTCTAAAGCTAGTAAGTGTTTTAGGATCCAACTGATAGTAGACTGAGAATATTTTGTTAATCCGATGATATCTTTTTGAGTTCGACCTTTAGAAGTATCGAGATGAGATAATACCTCCAATTGCTTGGAAGTTAAGGGTTGATATTTTGAACTATCATGGTGGTTGAGAAAGAGGTGGACCTTTGTACCAATCCGTTTTGTGATAACAAGATCTTCTCTCACAAGTACATTGAGATGATGGTTGGCTGTTCCATTTGATAGATCCATAGCACGTCGTACTGCACTAATGGTCGTTCCCGGATGTTCATTGATATAATCAATCATAGCAACTCTACGGGGACTTGCCAGACTAGTATTTGTAGAGATATCTTTTGGCATGGCATCAACTAACCATTAGGAGATCACTTTATCCTCAATTCTCCAATAATCATTATCAAAGTAGGATTATTAAAGTATTTTTGTATTCAATTTTTAGTGTATTGAATAGAATTTTTATTGATTTATATTTACATCTATTGATGGTGTAAAATTATCAAATTATTGTTCAAATGTGTTCATAAACTTCTATAAGAATCGCTCTAATGGTCTTCCGCTGGCTTCATGTTTGCGCCACAATCGTTTTCCTTGGAGCAGACTTCGTGGGAAATTCGCTCTCGGTGCGGAAAGCCACTGATTTAAGGGGCTTCTCTTTTTTATTCACTACAATTTTTGTTCAGATCAATATATAAATCTCTAGAACATTCCCTGTTCTGGTCTTCCGTGAAAACCACTAGAGCAGCAACTTCTCGGTAGCTTAAGAATTCTCTCTAACAATCTCATCCTCTCTTGCGGAAGACCCCTATTATATACCCTTTACTGTACAAACGGAAATTCACGATTGTTAATGAATTTAGGAATGAACCAATGCCCATCGAGTTTGGTATAAAACGTCTCAATCAAAATTTTGTTCAACAAACCGTAAATACTCCCCACCCCGCTGCAAATATTGGCGTCCATGTCGCTTGGGGGAGATAATCGTGAAGCCGATAGAGTTGAGAGCAAGTCATTTGGTTGGTGCGTTGATCGTTGTTGTTCTGATGGTTCTAACATCGAATCACCTGTACATGCTTGTAAAGGGTGAGGAGATCGAACCGCAGCTGCAACAACCGGAAATAGTTGAAGAAAAGAACTACCCGCCATGGGCCATTGTCATAGACAATGGTTTCCATGAGATAGAGGATGATGTTTTTGAATACAAGGCGGAGGGGAATGGTTTCGAACTTCTTTTAAATATGAACGATACAGGTCCATTGTACAGGTTCAGTAATGGTACATTGTACTATGATATGTTCCTATCAAAACTAGAATCACGGACCATCGAGGAAGTTGTAACAGAGACGTGGGAAGAGGTCTCCTGCGCAATGGACGATCCCGAAGGG
>JANQNL010000133.1 GCA_028279585.1 Thermoplasmatota archaeon | reverse complement strand
ACCAGCATACCCGATGTACATGTTCAACGTCGCTGAGTTGATAGTTGAACCACCTGGTATGGATGATAGGTCGAACTCCACCCATCCATTGGATGCCTGGTAGTAAATGAGATAATAGTAAGTTCCGTAGTTGCTCGAGGCGGACCCGGATGTCGTCATCGAGTCCTTGAGTGTCGTGGACCGTGGGGAAGTGTACGATCCGCTGGACCCGTAAGAGACAGAGATCCTCGGGCAATAGTTGGTGTTGTAGCTGTAGTCGGCCTGGTATAGGTATGGATATGAGAAGGTCTGGTCTCCTTCGGATGCATACGGAGCGAACTTGATCCCGTAGTTTGGAACCGTGAACTGCTTCAGACCCATTGAGGCTGAGGTGATGGTGGCGTTCTTTGGAAGCCTGATGTACTCGGTGTGTGACATTGCACCGGACGAGAAGAAGAAGCTCTTGGTCCCGGTATAGCCATCCTTGAAGTACCTCTGGCGGCCAAGTTCGCCGTATCCGTTGCCGATGAACCTCCATTCGGGTTTGTCATCATCGCCAACGTCAACTGTGATGTTCATTGGATAGTCTGTGCCGAACGCTCCAGGAGAGATCTGCAGGGCAGCATCCTCAACGGTGCAGTTGTTGGGCAGGACTATGTTACAGTCATTGTCGTAACCACCTGTTGTGAAGGTGGCTGTATACTCGGAGCTACCATCGCCGAAGGTCTGAGTGTTAAGGATAACGGACTCTGTCTCGACGGGTATCAATATCAACAAGAGAAAGACCGCGAGGGCCACACATGCAAGGGCTAACAGTTTCTTCCCCATATAGAAAGCCTCCTGAACCGGTATATTTTGGACCTTTCTAGTCCTATTTAACCGTACGGGTAAGATATTGTTATGTTACGCAGTACATAACTGTGTTGTGGTACGGTTTTTTCGGAGTATAGGAAAAATGTACAATAATTGCACTGTTCACATAACGTTCCACTCACACACTATGTGTGGAATTTCACTCAACAGTAACGCTCTTGGCCAGGTTCCTTGGCTTGTCTATCGGACAGGCCCGAGCACGTGCCACATAGTATGCCAGTAACTGAAGCGCAACCGTCACTGGGACCGGCGTGAACAAGGATGGAACTGCAGGTACCACGATGGTCCTGTCCACCATGCTCGCAACATCCTGGTCCTTCTCATCAACCACAGCTATCACGGGGGAGTTACGAGCGGATACCTCCTGAATGTTGCCAAGGATCTTTCCATAGGTGTGGTCGCGAACAGCAATAACCACAACGGGTGTCTCCTTGGTCAGAAGCGCAAGTGGCCCATGCTTGAGCTCGCCTGCTGGATATCCTTCGGCATGGATGTATGAGATCTCCTTGAGCTTCAGTGCGCCCTCCAGGGCGGTGGGATAGTTCACGTTCCTGCCGATGAAGAAAATGCTCTTTGCTACGGCCAATAGGTCACCTACCTGCCGAATCGCGTCCGCATCGTCCAGAACCTTCTCCACTACTCTTGGAAGCTGGCGTATCTGCTGGTTCAGAAGCCGCTGTTCTTCCTCATTGAGGACCCGCATCTCCTTGGCCAGTCGGAAGGCGATGAGATACAGTCCAATGAGCTGGGCCGAGTAGGTCTTCGTGGCTGCAACACCGATCTCTGGTCCTGCACGGATGTAGAAAACGTTGTCCACCTCACGGGTTATGGAGGAGCCGACGACGTTCGTGATCGCGATGGTGTAGGAATTCCTCCTTTTCGCTTCACGAGCGGCTGCCAGGGTATCTGCTGTCTCACCGCTCTGGGTAATGAGTATCACGAGCGGATGGTCAAGGGTCGGCTCGGAATATCGATACTCCGATGCCATCTCAACAGACACTGGAAGCTTTGTCAGCCTCTCGATGAAGTACTTGGCAGTGATTCCTGCATGGTATGAGGTTCCGCAGGCGATGATCTTTATGTGATTGACCCTGGGGTCCAGCTTGAGCTCGTCCTTTTCGAGCTTGCCGCGCAGGGCCTCATGGATGGCGTTGGGCTGTTCGAAGATCTCCTTGAGCATGAAATGCTCGTAACCGCCCTTCTCTGCATCCTCAAGGGACCACTCGACCTCTGTGATAGGTTTGTCCACGGGGTTTCCTTGCAGGTCGAACACCTTCACCTCGTCAGCCTTGACAAGGGCCACTTCGCCGTTGTCCAGATACATCACCTTGTTAGTGTATTCCAGAACTGCGGTGACATCGGATGCGATGAAGTTCTCGTTGATGCCGAGGCCAATGATAAGAGGGGACTCGTTCCTTGCACAGATGAGCTCATCAGGATGGTCCTTATGGATTATCCCAAGTCCGAAGGAACCCTCGACCTTCTCCAGTGCTGAAAGGACCGCCTTGAGCAGGTCCCCATCATAAGTGGTTGAGACAAGGTGCGCCAGGGTCTCGGTATCTGTCTGGGACGTGAACGTGCAGCCAATGTCTGCAAGCTCCTTCTTCAGGTCCAGGTAGTTATCAACGATACCGTTGTGGACCAATGCCACATCTGCACCAGCGTCAGTGTGGGGGTGAGCGTTTATCTTGGATGGGGGGCCGTGGGTCGCCCATCTGGTGTGGCAGATGCCCACAGAGGAGGCTGCTTCATCGGGAAGGGTCTTTTCCAGGTTGGTGATCCGTCCCTTTTCTTTGTAGACCTTTATCCCTTCATCCTCGATGTAGGCGATACCTGCAGAATCATAACCCCTGTACTCGAGCCTCTTGAGGCTTTTAATGAGAAGCGGAGGTGCCTGCTTCGGTCCAACATACCCAACTATCCCGCACATTTGGATCCCTCCTATAGGACCTTGGCTCCGTCCGAGACATTGTCCCGAACGATACGTCTGGAACCGATCTTGCACTCGGTTCCAATGAGAAGGCCTGACTCCGTGACCACACCGTGGCCGATGATGGAGTCCTCGCCGATGACCGCTCCAAGTTCTTTGGTGGTGGCGTACTCCTCGAGATGGACAGAACGCCGCGCCGTATCAGTTACGAAGGAGGCTCCGATGCGGACACCTTCTGCGATGACCGAGTTCGCAAGCATGCATCCAGTACCCATAGACACGTCGTCCATGATGATGGAGTTCCTGATGCTTGTGAACGGATCGATCTTGACATTATCGCCGACACTAGTTGAAGGAGCGATGACCACGTTGGGTCCGATCTCGCAGCCTTCTCCGATGATCACAGGTCCTGTGATGTAGGTGTTGGCCTTGATGATGGAGTTCTTTCCGATGGACACAGGTCCACGGATGATGACGTTCTCCTCGATGGTGCCCTCGGTGGTGGAGGTCGTCGATGCGATGACGTCCGCTGTCATGTCCAGGACGTCCCACGGATACACGGCGTCCAGCCACAGGTCGGTCTCCAGGCACTTGATGTACTTGCCGTCCTCCATCATCTTCAAAAGGAGGTCGGAGAGCGAGTACTTCTCCTGGTTCGCTACGGTCTGGATATCGTCGAAGATATCCTTTGAGAACCTGTAGCTTCCGGTGGAGATAAGGTTCGAGATGGATGGCTGCTGATACTCCCAGAGCGCTAATGAAAAGATCGATGGAACACCAGTGGAGAGTAGGTCCCCAGAGATCTTGGGCTTCTCAACAAGCTTGACCAGCTTGTCCTGCTCGATGCCCAGGACCCCATATTTGGATGCGTTCTCGCTTTGTGTGAACAGAAGCCGAGCATCCTCCTCCCCCATGGAGTCCGCAATGAGCTTCTTAAGACCATCGGTCCCGATGAGATTGTCCCCTGGCAGCATCAGGAAATCGTCCTCGATATGAGGCTTCGCCTCGAACAGGGCATGAGCTGTTCCCAGTTGCTTGTCCTGGGTTACGTACTTGAGCTGGACTCCCCAATCCTTGCCGTCACCGAAGTATCTCATGATCTTTTCCTTACGGTATCCTACGACCATGATGACCTCGCGTATACCTGCCTCGGCCAATGCCTTCAACAGATAATCGAGGATGGGCTTGTTTCCGACAGGGATCATTCCCTTTGTTCGATTCGCGGTGAGGGGTTTCAACCGCGTCCCGGAGCCAGCTGCCAGTACTACTGCTTTCATGGGACCACGGGCTTGTCATGATATGGGACTATATATAGATTTATACTGGGTGCACACGCGGCACTTGTCAAAAATGCAAAAGGAATTACAGTAGCTTCACGACAGGGCCAGTGTTATCCACACTGGTCACGATGGTGCGTGATGCGAAGCCTTCCAATCCACCCTCGAAACCATCGAAGACCCCAACGACCGTTGGGCCGACGCTCGACATTCCAACCACCAAAGCCCCTTTGTCCTTCATGGCTGCCATGAGCTTTCGGACATGGACACCGCCTGCATGGTGCTCTATCTCTGCTACCTTGGAGCCAAGGGACTGGAGCTCATCGATGGAAGCTCCAACTCCTGGGATGTCCTCGGACTTGAGAGCTGGGATGAGCTTCTCCCTGACGACCTCGCGCTTCCTAGCTGCGTCCCTATCGTCGCCGTCCCGACCTTTGGACATCAGGAGAAGCGCTTCCTCCTCCCCGGAGTTCTGGTTGACCAGGGCCTTACCCAGGTCCTCCTCCTCCATGGTTGAGGGATGGTCGTCAACAGGGATGGCCAGAACAACGGTCTTTCCAG
>JANQNL010000084.1 GCA_028279585.1 Thermoplasmatota archaeon | reverse complement strand
GAACTCGTCGATGAGCTCGATGGCCTTGAGCAGAGCGGCCGAAACGTTCGTCGTCCCTTCCGCGTCCTTCACGGCATAGACCACTTTCTCTGCTACGACACCGATATCGCTATCAGCACCAGCGTCGAAGTAGGACTTGTCCTCGAACCGGAGGGTATCTGCACCGACACCGAACGTTACGATACCGATCTTCTCACCCTTTCCTCGACCGACCTTCTCTGAAAGATAGACGAGAGCTGAAAGGGCAGCTGCGTCGCAGCGCTCTACTGTGGTCCCTTCCTTGAACTGGTCAAGGAACTCCTGAACGTTGTCTGAAAGGAACCCACCCTTAAGGTGAGTGATCACCTGCTTGACGTTCTGGACCATGATGTCCTCACGCTTCATTGAACCGGAGATGTCCATGAGCAGGATACCATCGAAAGGAACTGCGGTGGTCGAGCACTTGTAATCGAAGCCGCCAAGGATCTCCTTGGTGATGAGTGCCACCTCCCCACTTCGCAGCTGGGGTTCTGTCCCGATTATCTCGATGATGAGGGAGTATGCCTCCCAAACGAACCGCTGGCCCCTGGTTATTGCCCTGCCGTTCATGAACTCAAGCAGTTCGGTCTCCTTCTCCCTGGCAAGCATCAGAGCCTCATTGACGTCCTGACCGCCGGTGGGCTGGATACCGAACGTGATGTAATCAAGTTCCTTGAGCCTCCCTTCGAACCTTTCCACCATGACCTCGTTCCCTTCATCAGAGGACAGCGAGTCGATAAGGACCTGGTCGACCTCCAATGTGCCACGTTCCACATGGGGATCTATAGCCACCTTTCCAACAGCGGTCTCATCTGCGTCCTCGTCGGTGATGAGGATGAGATCTCCAAGGTCGACATCCAGTTCTTCAGCGTCATCCTCGTTGAGGACTATCTTCTTGCTCGTTGTTCGAACAAGTGTCAGTTCAAGGCTCGTGTATAAACCTCCAGGAGACCAGTAATACCATTCTGGTATACCAGAATGGGTGGTCGTTGGTCTATATCTTGACCATAATAAAAGGTTTCGCTGCAGCTACAATAAACTGCGGCATAGGCTCATCTGACCATTATGGAAAATGGTCGATTCACTTCTTCTGCGGAATGAGCGCTGCAAGACCCTTGCCGGCCTTTGCTGGAGATGCTTTTTTGATGACCAGTAGGCCGAACTCTTCGGTCTTGGGATCAGCATCGATACCCTGGTCCTCTCCGCACATCGCAGCGTTCTGTTTTGATATGACCTCGTCGATTATGATGTTGAGGATCTCGACCCTCTTGGTGGAGCCACCAAGGGTGAGGTCGAGTTTCTTGGACATTGCTTTGAGCTGCTTGACATTGTAATCGTCCAGTGCGGTCTCATAGACCTCCCTGAACTGTGTCGAGAGCTCGTCTTCAGGTGCTGGCTGGCACTCCACAAGTTCCTCTGGTGAGACCTCGGTAGGGATGGGAAGGTCATCATCTTCTACTAGGCCTGCTGGTCCTTCTGGAGCTGGTTCAGGCTCTGGCTTGACCTCGGGTTCCGGCTGAATCTCGGGTTCTGGCTTGACCTCAGGCTCTGGCTCGGGTTTGACCTCGGGCTCAGGTTCAGGTTCGGCCTTCTTCTCACCCTTTTTCTTGGTAGGTTTTGTAGGCTTTTTGTTCGCAGCCTTTTCCTTGAGCTTCTTCCATGACAACTGGGCCTTTTTCGCCTTGTCGAGCTTGGACTCCTTCTTGGTCACCTCGACCTTGAGGTTGTCAGGAACCTCCTTTCGGCTCTTCTTCCCCTTCTTGGGCTTTGGAGCCGGTTCAGGTTCTGTTGGTTCCATCTCTTCCACAAGACCTTCAGCCTCTAAACCTTCAGCTTCCATACCTGCAGGTCCATCCATGGACTCGATACCTTCCTGGGCCTCTTCGTCCATAAGACCTGATCCATCGCTGACCTCGACCTTGTCAACGACCTTGGAGGCCTTTGCGGCTTCGGACTTGACAACTTCCTCGGCAAAGGCGTCTTCCTCGTCGCCCTCTCCGAAGACCTTCTCGAAGTCCTCGACTATCTTGGACTCCATCTCTGTTCCAGCATCCTCCAGATGGTAGGATGCCTTGAACTTCTTTGCAAGTGATGAATAGAACTCGAGCAACCTGTTGAGGTCGTTGGCGTGGATGTACTCTCCGTGGCCCAGCTGCGCGATCCTTTTGAGGACGGCCTCGTCGATCTCGTCGCCGATACCGACCGTGTGGACGACGACCTTGGAGACCTCCTTCCTGCGCTTTCTGACAACGCGGACGGGAGAATCACCTACATCGAACTCGCCATCGGTGAGAAGGACGATCATGACAGGACGCTCACGTGCTTGGCCCTCCTCGCTCTGCTCGTAGGCACCCATCTTCTGGGCGATGTCATAGGCCTTGTCCATGGCATCTCCCATGTTCGTGTGCCTGGAGGTCATCTCTGTGACCTTCATCAGCAGGTGTGAACCTAATAGCATTGACACATCGCTTTTATGCTCCTCGAGACCGCCTTTTGAGACATCGAGCCATGGCTGGGTCTCCCCGAGCAGGCTGAACTCGATGGGCTCGGCGTTGTTGGAGTATGGGATGACGGCGATCTTCTCGCCCTTACCCCTCGCGACCTTCTCTGCGAAGTATAGCATTCCAGAAAGGACCGCGGATTCGAGACGTCTTGCTACAGACCTGTTCTCGACCTCGGCAATGAACGAGGCTACGTTGGGAATGCCCTCGGCCATCTTGTGTAGCTGTGTTAGAGCTGTGTGGACAGAGCTGTCGACGACGACGTCGCGCTCTTCCATGGAGCGGGATGAATCGATGAGCAGTATACCGTTGAAGGCAGACTTGACAATGGGATAGAGCTCGACCATGACCTCCTGGCAGATGGCGTACTCACCCTCTGGGAGCTCGGGTTCCATGCTTGCGACCTCGAGGGTTATCCCAAGTTCTGGCCACTTCATCTTGAGGCCGTTGAACAGAAGTCTGCGAGAGAGGTATGCTTCGATCTCTGACTGTTTGGTTGTGATTATCTCCTCGATATCCAGACCTTCGATGAGGCCTGCGTCCCCGATACCGATGGATACTTTCTCGAGTGCTGTGTTGAGGCTTCCTTCGTAGCGGCGGAGGTTGAACTCGAACCCTTCCTCTGCGCCGATGGACGAAGCGAGCTCTGCAGACACCACGAAGTGGCCCTCTGGAATGTTCTTGTGGATGAGGACTTTCGCTGCTGCTGACTCGTCGATGTCCGGGTCAACGAACTCGACGATATCGCCGACCTCGATGTCCAGCCGTTCGGCGTCCTTTGTGTTGACGCCTATCTTACCAGGGTCGATGTCTTTGAAGACCAATGTAAACTGTTCATCGGAGATGGGGACCACTCTCCTCGGCCTCGACCGAATCCAGTGTATATGGATATTGGTGTTAAAAGGTTTTCTTTCATATCAAAAGGATTCCAGTATTATAATGGAAAACGCGAAGCTCCTAACATCTCTCACGATTATGCGAGCGAGCTATAGGGGGGATGGTCGGTGGGTGGGTTCGAGAACACTCGCTCTTCGAGTGGAACAGAGAATGGATCGTCTGAACAAAGATCCAAGAAGGCTCACATCCCAAGAAGTTGCTTGAACTTCTCAAGCTCCTCCTCATCCACCTCACCCTCCTCCGCACGAGCTTCCCCAATGACCATCACAAGCAACGTCGTCATCGCTGTCTGATCCCAAAGCAGCATCTGACTAAGATGGTCTGTCTTGCCAGAATGCCATTCCACAGAATAATCCTCTCCGACGATGGCAGAACCTTCTTTCAACTCAACAGGCTTGCCATTGAAATCATTCCCATCATCGGACATGTTATCACAAAAATAAGAAAACGGGCCTGTGAGAAAACAGGCCCAATGTTGTGTTCTATTCCTTCTTGCCACCTGATATGGTAGCAACGTTCGAGACCAGTTCCTTCACGTCCATTCCCGTGAGGGATTTGACCAGCGCGGGCATCTCGGCAGCGATGTTGACGGTCTTGTTCACAAGACCGGATGGGCCCTCGTCGCCAAGGACGATGACCTTCTCGGTGCCTTCCAGTGTGGCGGATGCGGCGTGGACGATGGCAGGCAGCTGTTCCACGATCATCTGTGTGACCGCAGCCTCGCCGTACTCCTTCCAAGCGTCGGCCTTCTTCTGCATAGCCTCTGCTTCAGCCATTCCTTTGGCCTTGATGGCGTCTGCCTCTGCAGTTCCTTTGAGCCTGATGACCTCGGCTTCCGCGCCTCCTTCCTTCTTGATCTTGGCTGCGGAACCCTCTGCCACCTGGGTGAGCTTGTCGCGCTCTCCCTCGGCTACCAACTGGAGCTGGGACCGGGTTCCTTCAGCAAGCCTGATGGTCTTCTGCTTCTCGGCCTCGGCGAGGATCTCTATCTTCTGCTTCTCACCGTCGGCCTCTGCGACCTTGGCCTCAGCCTGTTTCCTGGCTGGGACCACTTGGGTTGCCTCTTCTTCCCTGTCCTTGCGCTCGATCTCTTTCTCCTGGAGCTCGATGTTCTTTTGCTTGCGGACAATGTCGATCTGGACCTCTTCCTGAACGAGCTCCTGTCGACGTTTCTTGTCCTGCAGGTCATAAGCGATCTCTTTGTTGGCGCGTTCCCGCTCGACCTCTGCTTCGGCCTTCTGCTTGGTGATGTCCCTCTGCTGGTGGTACAAGGCGACCTCTGCCTCAGCCTCGGAGTTCGCTTTCTCTCCGATCCTTGCGGCTTCGGCCTCCTTGATGATGGCCTCCTTGTTTGCGTTGGCCTCACCGATACGGGCATCTCTCTTGACCTCGGCGGTCCTCTTTCGACCAAGGGCATCCAGGTATCCATACTCGTCCTCTATCTCCTTGATAACGAAGGACTTGATCTCGATACCCATGTTCCGCAGGTCCCTGGCGGCGTTCTCCTGAACGCTCTCGGACACAGAGTCCCTGTCGGAGTTGATGGTCTCGATGGTCATCGTGGCACAAATACCACGAACGTGACCCTCGAGGGTCTTGGTCGCGATCTCATTGATCTCGGGGTCGGTCTTGTTGAGAAGCTGCTCGGCAGCTATCTGCAACAGCTGGGCATCGGAGGCTATCTTGACCTGTGTCACGGCCTTGATGTTTATCTTGGCACCAGATGTCTCGACATCTGTGACTATGTCTGTGACGACGATCTCCAATGTCCTGACGTCCAGGGGAAGGTATGCTACTCCCTGGATGACAGGCCATACGAAGACGCCACCACCAGAGATGATCCGGAGGTGCTTCTTACCCCCAGCTCCGACCTTGCCACCGTATACGACCATGGCCTGGTCTGGCGGTACCTTCTTATACCGATTCACATAGACTGATATCAACAGGATGATGCCTATGAAACCGGCAATGAAAGCGCCTATCGCTCCTACTATCAAACACGTACTCAAAGCATCCAATCATCTCACCTCTTACTATCACCTCATAACTTCTTCTAGTTAGCTTTCTTCTTTTTTCCAGAGCCCTTTTTGGAGCCCTTCTTCTTGCTTGAAGCTTTCTTGTCTCCTCCCTTGCCCTTCTTCTTTGAAGGGCCCGAAAGCTTCTCGACCTTGACTGTCGACCCGTATGTGTCGACGACCTTCACCTCCTCACCCCTTCCGATGTACTCATCGGCCACAGCACCGACCTGGATGAAACCCCGGGTCGTCGATGGCAGCACGATCTGTCCCTCGTTAGGAGGTCGGATATTGATAGAGACCTTTCCGCGGGCACCCATGAACTTGTTGATGTGCTCCACGGAGGTGGACTGTATCTTGGTGAACATGAAGTAGATGATGGCGTAGGCCACACCTGCTGGTAAAATGGCGATCGGCAGTGATATGAACGGGGTCCAGATCGGCTCTACACCGATGGCCAGCAATATCACTCCAATGCAGCCGAAGCTCAAGATGTAGAACATGATTATTGGAATACTGAAGGGTGAGGGGCCACCGGCATCCAGACCACCAAGGTCCAGGTCACCGACGTCCGCGTCGATGTCGACATCACCGACATCGAACACATCACCAAGGAACAGGATGACGATGAAACCAACAAGACCAACAAGGCCACAAATGGTATAGATTATCAGCAGGGGCCAGATCCCGACCTCGAGGCCGAACAGGGAGAACGCTATCAACATTGATTCCAGTATCATTTCTTCACTTCCCCCTCTCTCTTAACTGTTCAAGGACGACCTTGTAGTTCTGAATGGCAGGATCGTAGTTGGGATCTATGGCAAGGGCTTGCTCGAACCAGTACTTCGCCTCGTCGAGCTTGCCGGCCTTGAACATCTGGATGGCATACATATTGTAGCTCTTGGGGTCGGTTGCCTGCTGTTGTTGCTGAGAAACCTGTTGCTGAACAGCTGCAGCCTGCTGTTTCTGCTGGGCCCGCTTGAGCCTGTCAGCCTCGGCCTGGGCTGCCTTGCGCTTTCGTCCGGCTTCTTGCTCAGCCGCTCGGCGCTGTCTTTCAGCTTCCTCGCGAGCAGCCTTCTCGGCCACAGCTTCCTCGTTCCAGGTGGAAGTCTTGCGTGAGTGGTCCTCCAATTCCCAGGTAGCGATGCTGCCGTCATCGTATTCCTGAACGACCTCTTCTTCCTCATCCGACCAACTTGGGGCCGATGCGGCTGAAGTCGCCCATGCAGGAGCATGGATCTCAACATCGGGTTCGTACATCTCGGCCGCCTTCTTTGCCTTGCCCACGATCTTCTTTCCGGTCTTGGCAGCACGCTCGGCCTTTATTCGGCTTGCCTTCTGCTTACCGGAGGAACTTCTTTTGAGCCCGAACTGTGCCCAAATATTGTCGACGAGCTTGTTGGTAAAGACGACACCGCGGTCCCTGAAGATAACACCCCTTCCTCGGAAAGCTACACCCTGTGTTCGGGCGCCGATCTTTCTGTTCGGGTCGAAAGAAAGTTTTCGTGATGGTCTTATCCTTGTGGACCTGAACGGTGCTCGAGAAGTAGCTTTGTTATCCTTTCTCCGGGCATGCGCTGGCCATGCCGCTCTGGAGCTTCCTGAATAGTCAAAGTTCTGACTGGGCGCGGTATTCTGAACTGATGCCATTTCACGTTCCCTCTCACTCTGGATACACCGTGTCGGTGTGGGACGTGACTTCCCCGAAAACTCGAACGGATTGTAGGTATTTCAACCTTTTCCCATTGTTAATTCTAGGTTGAATAAAAAGTCTATCTATAAACAAAAATTAAGATACTGATGATAGGACAATGAGAGGTTTTCTGAAAGATCGGTTGGGAATTCATACCCCGGTGCCGAACCCGCTCCTCTTGCCGAATCCCTTGCGCTTCTTGCCACCCTTCTTCTCCAGCACATCGAGGTTCCTCTTTGCCCATGGATAGTTCGGATTGAGCTCGAGCGCCTGGTTGTAGCATTCCTTGGCCTCTTCATAATCCTCCATGGCATAAAGTACGTTACCCTTGTTGTTCAGGGCGGTTATGAAGTCCGGATAGATGAGCAGGGCGATGTCAAGTATGCCAAGGGATCCCTCAAGATCCTCATCGTTCTTCTTTTCAATCGCTTTTTCCACCAGATCGAACAAGAACAGGAACTTGATCTGGCCATAGAAAAAGAGCAGGAAGCTTGCTCCAATGAATATGAACGTGAGTATGTGAAGTACGATATCAGTTGGTCCGAACGTTCCATTGAAGGAGTGGAACTTCGCAGCTTCGGTGAACACCGTTATCGTAAAAGCAAAGACCCCGATGAACCATGGAAGGAAGAATCCTCCATCCCTAGCCAGAAGAACCATACCAGCCAACACGATCGGGATCCCGATGACCATCATGATGACACGCAGGACCGCATCGCTCGTCCCATCACCCATGAGTGCAATGGGGATAAGAAGGAGCATGAAGGCACCCACAGCGAAAACTGCCGAGCCTTTGACCTCGGTTCGCACAAGGGTCATCCTGTCACGATAGACCAGGATACTGGCCATGAGGAAAAGAATGAACGTGCTTAGGAATATCAGGAATGAAAAGAGCTGGAAGTGCCAACCGCCATCCAGGATGGTATCGTCGATCGAGTTAGCGATATTGTAGATGAGAAGGATGGATGCGAACAGTATGACGCTTGCGATGACTATCCCTTCCTTGCTGGCGATCTTCGGCTGCCAGGTGATCCATCGGTCCTTGGTCTCTTCCTCAAGCTCTACTTCCCCTTCGTCCTCTTCATCATCACTGTCCCTGGACCTGGACCTGAAGGACCTGCGAGGTTTGGCCTCCTCTTCCTCCTGATCATCCTCATCGTCATCTTTTCTGCCGAAGAGTCCTGAGAAGAAACCAGAGCTTTCCTCTTCCTCTTCCTCCTCTTCAGGTTTTGCTCCGAAAGATGTCCGCTTGGGTTCCCGTTTTGGAATGGTCCTGGAGGAAATCTTTTCCTCTTCCTCCTCCTCAGTTTCCTTGGACTTGAAAAATGAAAAAAGGCCTCCCTTGTCCTCTTCCTCTTCCTCACTATCCTTTTTGAAAGGGTTCGAGGAGGAGCTTTCCGATGCAGGAGGACGCTTCTTGTAAGGAGGCACGATATTGCCATGTGTAACAGACTTATTATTGTTTTGTATCCAAACGGCCTCTCGCGTATGTCGGCAACTACCTTACAGCTCACATCCATGTTTGATAAAACAATAAATACATGGGACGTAATTGACCCCTCCCGCTTTGGCCATGGCCAAGGTGGAACCACAAGGTCACGAGGTGACAAAAATGCCAATGGAACTGGATCTCAATACCCTCAGGCACGGAACAACCCTGGTCAAAAGAGGCTTTGCCCGAATGCAGAAGGGCGGCGTCATCATGGACGTCACGAACGCTGAACAGGCAAAGATCGCAGAAGAGGCCGGAGCGGTCGCAGTAATGGCACTGGAAAGGGTGCCAGCAGACATCAGGGCCCAGGGTGGGGTTGCAAGAATGTCCGACCCTACCAAGATCACGGAGATCCTTGATTCTGTATCCATCCCAGTGATGGCAAAGTGCAGGATCGGTCACTTCGTGGAGGCACAGGTCCTCGAAGCACTCGGTGTCGACATGGTCGACGAGAGCGAGGTCCTGACACCTGCAGATCCGTTCTACCACGTGGACAAGTCCAACTTCACAGTCCCCTTCGTCTGTGGATGCCGCAACCTCGGAGAGGCTTGCAGGCGTATCGATGAGGGTGCAGCCATGATAAGGACCAAGGGCGAGGCTGGCACCGGCAACGTTGTCGAGGCTGTCAGGCACGCAACCGAGGTCAACAGGGCCATCGCAGACCTGCAGGGTCTGGGCTCTGTGGAGCTTGCCCAGTTCGCTAGGGAGATCGAGGCCCCTCTGGACGTCGTAAGGGAGGTCCAGGAGCGCAAGAGGCTTCCTGTTGTAAACTTCGCGGCCGGTGGAATAGCCACTCCCGCTGACGCTGCAATGATGATGCAGATGGGCATGGACGGTGTGTTCGTGGGCTCAGGTATCTTCAAATCATCCAATCCTGCCAAGAGGGCAAAGGCCATCGTAGAGGCAGTGATGAACTTCGATGACGCCAAGGTCATCGCCGAGGTCTCCAAGGGCCTGGGTGATGCCATGGAAGGCTTAAACATCGATGACATCCCTGCAAACGAGAGGCTTCAGGAAAGGGGCTGGTGAGGGGGTAGGCCCATAGATCCCGCGGCCGTCGCAGCCCTCCTTCGCGAGGCTGGCATCAATCCATCAAAGGCCATGGGTCAGCACTTTTTAGTTAACGAGACGGTAGTCCGAAAGCAGTGTGACGCTGCAGGTCTTGACCACAGCGATGTCGTATTGGAGATAGGGCCAGGGCTTGGGATCCTCACAGAGGAGATGCTTGCCAGAGGCTGCAAGGTGATCGCTGTTGAGATGGACGATATGATAAGCGACCATCTGGAGCTTTCGATGAAGGACTACATCAAGCGAAAGGACCTCCAGCTTATCAGATCAGACGTTCTGAAGCTTGACAATGCAGAGATGGAGGAGTGGGGGTTCAACAAGGTCGTAGCAAACATCCCTTACAACATCTCATCCCCGCTCATGTTCAAGCTTCTGGATATCAGCGGCTGGGAGCTTGGGATACTCATGCTCCAGTCGGAGTTCGCAGCACGATTGTATGCTCCGAAGGACACTGCAGAATATTCTCGATTGACCGTGAACACCTATTATCGGGCCGAGACACGAAGGGTCATGAAGGTCTCCAAAGGCAATTTCCATCCCGTTCCAAGGGTGGACTCTGCCATTGTGGAACTGAAGCCCAGGAAGGAAAAAGCGTTCGAGCTCAAGGACGAAAAGACCTTCCATAAGGTCGTGGACGGTTTGTTCACGCAGAGGCGGAAGAAGGTCCGGACAGCCCTTGTGAACCGTTTTGCCCGGGACAAGGAGGCAAAGGCCCGTTTGCGGCAGCTCATCGACGCAACAGATTGGGCAGACCTTCGGGGTGAGAACTTGACCCCCGAGCAGATCGGAACGCTTTCCGACCTCATCTTCGAGGCCGGATTCTAGGTTACCCAGACATAGCCAGCAAAACACTGGGTAGGAAAGACTTATTAGTCAATCCATAGTTTCCCGGGTTGGTGCGCCAATGTCGGACATCGTTATCGTGAACGTGGTCGCCTCAGCTCCTCTGGAGACGAAGCTCGATCTCAATCTCATCTCAGATAAGCTTGAAGGCTCCGATTACGATAAGGAGCGTTTTCCTGGCCTCATCTACAGGTTGGATGAGCCCCAGACAGCGCTATTGCTTTTCAGCTCCGGCAAGGTCGTATGCACCGGTGCAAAGTCCGTTGAGGATGTGGACAGGGCCATCGGAAAGCTCGTGGAACGGCTCGAGCCCATCCAGGACGGTGTTGCCAAAAAGCCAAAGGTTACCATCCAGAACATCGTAGCCACAACAGACCTCGGAAAGGACCTTCGCCTCAACAACATCGCGGTCTCATTGGGACTTGAGAACGTTGAGTACGAACCAGAGCAGTTCCCAGGCCTTGTCTACAGGGTCTTCGACCCAAAGGTCGTTGCACTCCTGTTCGGCTCTGGGAAGGTCGTATGCACTGGGGCAAAGAAGGTGGAGGATGTATCAAGGGCCCTTGAGAAGATCACCCAGGACCTTCAGGACACCGGTTTCCTTTAGGAACGGTCCAGTTCTACGATGAACTCGTCGCAGTATACTGGACCTTCAGGTCTCAAGATGCTCTTTTTCATAATGACCTTGTCAACTAGGTGGGAGTTCATCTCCAGGTCACCATACTGGTCAAGCAACTGGTCGATCTTATCACTCTGTTCTCTGTCCAATCGTGGGGGTCTTCCCCTGTGGCCTTTGAACCTACCGAGGGTCAAGTGGGCTTTGAACTTCCTGTTCTCTTTGTGTATCCCAAGCTTCTCGAAACCATCCTGCACTCGATAGGCAAGGTCCTCAAGACCACCCCCGTCCTGCAGACCGACCCAAAGGACCCGAGGGTCTCTGGACCGTCCGAAGATACCCACACCGTGGAGCTTGACCTCGAATGCTTTACATCCCTGGAGGGATGACCGGACCACAGCCTCAAGCTCTGAAAGCACATCCGCAGGCTGGTCACCAAGGAACTTGAGGGTGACATGAGAATTCTCTGGGTCTATCGCCTTGAGGGGGATGTCCGCATGCTTGATGGATGAGATGATAGGGGCTACCTCGTTGGGATACGGAATGTCCACAGCTACGAAGAGCCTCAGTGACTGGCCTGTCATCGGCACTAGACGTTTCACCATGTAGATTAATGTTAAGTATCGCATCACGATTGGGGTGCCGGTGTGACCATGACCGAAGAAGAAGCCAAGGACAAGGCCCAGGAGGCCGAGTGCTCCGAAAAGGCAAAGGGTTGCGAAGGTAGCTGCTCGAGCTGTGGGATGGGGGATGAGAAGGTCAAGAGCAGGCTCAAGATCATCAAAAGGAAGATCTTCGTCCTTTCTGGAAAGGGTGGTGTGGGTAAGTCCACTGTGGCCGTGAACCTTGCCTGGGCCCTGGCTGATAAAGGGAACAAGGTCGGTATCATGGACCTGGACATCCACGGTCCCAATGTGCCGAAGCTCCTTGGTGTGTCTGGCTCTAAGTTGAGAGCTGATGACAACGGGATGTTCCCGCTCAAGGTCACAGAGAACCTTTCGGCCATATCGCTCGACTTCCTCATCCCGGACAAGGACGCTCCTGTGGTATGGCGTGGCCCTGTGAAGATGGGGGCGATCAAGCAGTTCATCGAGGATGTCAACTGGGGTGAGCTCGACTACATGATCGTGGACCTTCCCCCAGGAACAGGTGATGAGGCCCTTACTATCGCGCAGCTCATCCCGGATGCGGATGGTGCGGTCATCGTCACGACTCCACAGGACCTTGCGCTTATGGATTCGCGCAAGGCCATCAAGTTTGCACAACTTCTCAAGCTTCGTGTCCTCGGTATCGTCGAGAACATGGGTGCCATGAAGTGTCCACACTGTTCAGAGATGATCAGGATGTTCCCAGGTGGTTACTCCGAGAAGGCCGCCTCTGACCTGAACGTCGAGCTGCTTGGCAGTGTCCCGTTCGAGCCAGGTATCAGTGAGCAGGCCGACAAGGGCGTACCGCTTGTGACCAGGACCGAGAGCGAAGCTGCAAAGGAGTTCCTGGCGATCGTCGATAAGATAGAGGGTTCCATAGAGGGATAGGATGAGGTCGAACCTCGATTGTATAGCCTGCTTCGTCAGGCAGACCACGAACCTTGCACGCAGGACCACGGACGATCCGGTCCTTCAGCGCAAGATGGTCATGGTGACGATTGAGGTCCTCCAGGACGTTCCTCCTGACGTTAGTCCCCCATACATTTCTGATGTGGTCTACAAACGTCTCGAGGAGCTTGTGGGCTCTGAGGACCTGTTCATCGAAGAGAAGGAGCGGAGCAACGCTGCAGCCCTTGATATGATGGATGACCTTCGTAAGATGAAGGATGGGGCAGATGACCCTGAGATGCTTGTGACCCGGTTCGCCCTTGCAGGAAACATCATTGACCTTGGAAGCCAGGACTCCTACGACCTGGATGCCACACTGGACAAGGTCCTTGGCAAGGCTCCTCGTATCGATGATACGGATAAGTTATGGGACAGGTTGCTGTCTGCCGAGCACGTCATCTACCTTGCAGACAATGCTGGTGAGATCGTGTTCGATACTTTGTTCATCGAGCATCTTCTTGGTCTGAACCCGAAGGTCGAGGTACAGGTCTGGGTCAAAGCCGAGCCCATCCTCAACGATGCCATGGAGAAGGATGCGGAAGATGCGGGTCTTGATAGGATGGACCGTGTTTCCATCGAGAAGGTGGGGATAAGGCCAGGGTCGGACCCACCACTTGCTGACGCTCCAGAGTTCATCCAGAGATACAAAGAGGTGGACCTGGTCATATCCAAAGGCCAGGCCAACTATGAACTCCTGTCAGAACACGAGTTCATAGCGTTCCTGCTTATGGCCAAATGTATCCATGTAGCCAACGATCTCGGTGTCGAGCTCGGAGACTCCGTGGTAAAACTTCCCGGGCGGTAGCCCAGATATGAGTTGTTCTACTCTGCAGCTTCATTGAGGTCCTTGAGCATCTGCTCGAGGGAGACGCCATGGCCGGCGATGTCGGCGATGGTCTCGAAATGGGCGGCAGCGCAACCGATGCAACCAAGACCGTACTTTCGGAAAACCTCAGTGGTCTTGGGATACTTGTTGACGACCTCCATTATCCCCATGTCAGCGGTAACCTTGTCTGCCATGTGTCTGGAGAATGCTCAGATGGTTATCAAGGTTTCGACCTAATCCACCTGCAATGGTCGATGTTACAACAAGGTTGGCCTACTCGTTGAGCGTGCCTGAAGCACCGCACTTGGAGCAGGTCACAACTATGGGCCTGGTCTTATCTGTTACCACGATATGGTGCCCACACTCTGGACAGCCTATCACTGTAGCGTCCTCGGGAACCTCTTCTTCTGCAGCATCAGAGGCCTCTGGTACAGGTTCTTCAGCTACTGGTTCAGGTTCTGCAGGCGCAGGTTCGGCTGCTGGCTGCTCTCCACCCTCTTCCGGCTTGGACTCCTGCAACGCCTTGGCGATATCCAGGGCTGACTGGGCCAGGTCCTTTGCGCGGGATAAGAGATCGTTCGCCCTGGGACCATCTCCAGCTTCCAGTGCAGCCTTGGCCTCAGCCTGAACCTCTTCTGCGCGTGCCATGTCCGCACCGAGCTCCTTTGCCTCGGCGATCGTAA
>JANQNL010000059.1 GCA_028279585.1 Thermoplasmatota archaeon | reverse complement strand
GGCTCCTCTTCCGCTGCTGGCTCTTCTTCTGCTGCAGGTTCCTCTTCGGCAGCTGGTTCTTCCTCAGCTGCAGGTTCTTCTTCGGCAGCCGGTTCTTCTTCGGCAGCCGGTTCTTCTTCTGCTGCAGGTTCCTCTTCTGCGGCCGGCTCTTCAGCAGCTGGTGCAGCTGCGGCAGGTGCGCCGCCTCCACCATATGCTTCAAGAGCTGTCAGATAAAGGATGTTGATGTCCTTGTCCTGCTCCTGTGCCATGTTCTGGAACTTGTCGACAACTCCCTGTGGGACCTGGAAAGAGACCTCGACGAAAGAGTGTAGGACCTCCTCCAACCGCTTTGCCGCATCCCCGTAGAGAGCGATGTCGTAGTCCCCGCTGTCGAGCTTCTGCTTAATGAGGCTCTTCAGCTCATCTATCGAGTACCAATCATCGCTAACTTTGATCTTCTGCTGACCAAGGTCTATATCCTTGAGCATTTCTTCGACTGAGGCCATATTGTTTCCCCCCGTTCTATCCAGCCATGCACCCTCAACAGGGAACCTGAAAACATGGACGTGGAAACGTCTTCCCTCTATGAATACCGGGAATATATATTAAGATTTTCATCCTTGATACTTAGCTGATGCATCTGCTGGCTAGTTAAGGCAAGTGGAAGGTTTATATCTCGATATTGAACTACGCCCTCTGTGGTCCAAGACCACCTGTGCGACCACTCGACCTTCGGGGGAAGACATTGGAAAGACCAGATGCTGAGTCTGACAAGGACAAGGAGAACGGGACAACTCACATTGTCTCCAAGGTCTCATATCTATCTGGAGTAGGGACAGCCCACCCGCTCTACGAGGAGTTCCAAAGACTTCGCGGTTTCTTTCTCTCTACTGGCTTTGACGAAGTGGAGAACCCCATGATAGTGAAGAAGGAAGAGATGTTCAAGCAGTTCGAGAACGAGTCCTACCCCGTCCTTTCCCATACATACTTCCTTAGCGGTTATCCAAAGCCCATCCGGAAGGTCAGCTCAAAAGAGGTGTGGAACTGGCTCATCCGTGAGAACATCGCCTCTGATGTTGATGACGACATGAACGCCAGGATCAAAGAGGACCTGGAGCATTATCTCAAGAACGAGATAGATGCCCACGCTCTTGTTGACGAGCTGTGTGATTCGTTATCGCTGGACAAGGAGGTCGTAGCCTCCATGGTCACTGAGCTCATGGACCTCGACCACAGGAAACCGAAAGTGTCTGAGGACACTCTCCGATCACACATGTCCTCTGTCTGGTTCCCTACCATCCAAGCAGCGATAGGTCATCATGCAGATCCTCCCATCAAGCTGTTCACCATGGGCCGGTTGTTCCGAAAGGAGACCACCCTGGATGAGCGCCACGTGATGTCATACCACATAGCATCGTGTGTCATCGTTGACGAAGAGATGACCCAGGATATCGCAGAGGCCGTGGCCCGGGGTATCCTTGACAGGCTCGGAGTCGTGGACCCGGTTATTGAACCTAAGGAGTGGACGACCAATTACTTCAAGAGGGGCCAGGAGTACAGGGTCATGCTCAACGACCTTGAGGTCGCAGCGTTCGGTATCTACTCTCCAGACGTCCTTTCGAAGTATGGTATCCACATGCCTGTGTTTGGCTTTGGTATCGGGATAGAGAGGATCCTGATGGCGCAGAAGGGATACCACAACGTCAACGAGCTCCTCTATCCACAGTTCTACTCCGCCTTGAGCTATACTGATTCCCAGATAGCCAATTCCTTTGGGCTCATCAAGTCCCCCAAGACAAAGCTTGGAAAGACAATAGCGGAGGCGATAGTCACAGCGTATGAGGCCAATAGCGGTGCTGAAGCACCCATCAAGGTCCCAGTTGCGGACATCGCCATCGATGAGGAGATGGCTGCTGCCCTTTCCAAGATCAAAAAGAACGGGACGATCGACCATACCAAGGACCTCCACGTCGAAGTGTATCTGCGTGAGTCCGAGGGCAACAGGACATTGGCCGGTCCACTGATGTTCGGCAGGCTGATGATAGTCGATGGCGGGATACAGCTGGATACGGGCCAAGCAGCCCCCCAGGGTGAAGAGAACCCTATCCCGACCGGGATAAGCGTCCTTGATGCGTTTGCAAAATATGCTGCCTGGAGGATAGAGCGTAACATCGGACGTGGTAAGGCCATGACCGAGGTCAAGATGGTCAAGTCCCTTGAGGACATCAATCTCGAGCTCGAACCGGGCGTAAGGCAATATATCATCACTAACGATAAAACGATCAATGTCAAAGGGCCACTCCTGGCTAGGGTGGTCATGAAGGTCCGCACCGGCAGTAAGGAATGTGGTACCCAGGCCGAGGAACCAAAGCCCAAGGCCGTGAAGAAAGAGGCCGAGGAACAGGCACCGGCCGATACCCCAGCACAGAACAACGGTAACTGAAGGAGAGTTGTAAATGAGCAGGATCAGAGCAAGTCAGAGGGCGTCCGAGATCCAGTATGCGATACGAGATGTCGTGGTTCCAGCCATCGAGCTGGAGAGGAAGGGACACGAGGTCCTTAAGCTGAACATCGGCGACCCTTGTGCATACGACTTCGACACACCCGAGTTCATCAAGCAGGGTTGTGCCGCTGGATTGGAGGAAGGCCACAATGGGTATGGGCCATCCCTCGGTGTTCCCAAGCTCGTGGATGCTATCATCAACTCGGAAAGGAGTAAGGGAGTGGATGCCACCGAGGACAAGCTGCTTGTGACCGCCGGCGTCACCGAGGCTTTACAGCTTCTGTTCGGAGCAGCGCTTGAGCCTGGGGACGAGATGCTTGTGCCAGGACCCTCCTATCCTCCCTATACATCCTATACCAAGTTCTTCGGAGCAACACCTGTGTCCTACCATACTGATGAAGAGGACGGGTGGCAGCCAGACATCGAGGATGTTCGCTCAAAGATAACTGATCGGACAAAGGCTATCGCTCTTATCAATCCGAACAATCCCACTGGCTCTTTGTACTCTGACAAGGTCGTCAAGGAGTTCACAGACCTTGCTGGTGAGCACGGATTGTTCGTTATCTCGGATGAGATCTACGACAAGATGACATTCGATCACGAGCATGTACCTACAGCAAAGCTGTGCAAGGATGTGCCCATCGTTTATCTCAATGGTATCTCCAAGGTGTATCTCGCTCCAGGCTGGAGGCTCGGATACATGGGCGTGTCCGATACCGAGGGTGCTCTGGACGATGTATGGGATGGTGTGATGAAGCAGGCCCGTGCAAGGTTATGTCCAGTTACTCCCCAGCAGTATGGTTTCATCGAGGCTCTGAACGGCGACAAGACCCACATATCCGAGACAATGGGACGGCTCCGGGAGAGACGCGATTATTGCATGAAGCGGTTCGATGAGAACCCTGGCCTTTCCTGCGTGGAGCCTGGTGGAGCGTTCTACATGTTCCCCAAGATAGAGGACCCGGAGAAGGCCAAGGACGACAAGGCCACAGTTTTGGATATTCTGCATAAGAAGCATGTGCTGATGGTGCATGGGTCCGGGTTCTGTCCAACGTATGGGAAGGGACACTTCAGAATAGTGTTCCTACCACCGATCGAGATACTGGAGAAGGCGTTCGACAGGCTGGATGAGTATTTCAGGGGCGATTGAGTAAGAGTCCCCAACCCACCACCTTACCCCCCCGAACCTTTGAAAAGGTTCGATCCAAACGATGGGGTCTATGACCCCATTCGCGGCCTTCGGCCGCATTTTCGCCTCGGGTTCTCACACAAATACTGGTATTTCGAACCGTCGGCCGGTACGACTTACCTGAAATGGGCCTGCTCGCTCGCAATATTGCTCGGATTTTCTAGGGAAGACAATTATTTATATCGCCAACGTAGTGAGGTCCTTGGTACCATGGAATGGCTTGGCCCCACTATCGCCTCCATAGTCATCACGCTTCTCATCGCGTTCATACCGCCAATAGTCTACATGGTGGTCCTGCGCTTTACTGAGAAGTACGAGCGCGAGTCATGGGGAAATCTCATCACAGCATTCCTCTGGGGATGTACCATGGTCGTGTTCGTGGTCATACTTGTGAGAGGAGCATTCGCTGTGGAGTTCGCAGCGTCCGACCCCAGTATGGCCCTGGAGAACATCGAGGGTACCAGGATAAACTACCTGGAGCTCATCCTTCTCACGGTCATCGTTCCAGTGACCGCCGAGATCGTAAAACCCCTGGGTCTGTTCTTTGTCCGAAACGACCTCGACGAGGCAGAGGATGGCCTCATCTACGGAGCATGCATCGGCCTTGGATATGCAGCCACCGAGAACCTCCTGTATGGGATATTCATCATGAACCTCTACGGGATCTCCACCCTTGTGGTCATGGTCATTGTCAGGTCACTTTCAGTGATGTTGATCAATGCCTTCACAGGCGCACTTACGGGGTATGGGATATCCCGGGCTGTTGCGTTCAAGCATAAACAGGGCAAGATCTGGATGTTCCCGGTCTTCCTCCTTGCAGCCATCGTAACAAGCGCTCTCTTCAATTTCATCAGCGCCTTCGGGTTCGACCTTATCAACGACCAGATCCCAAGGATCTTCGATTACTCGATCTCGCTGTTCTTCGCCATACTCCTATCTATCGGTCTCATGACCTTCATCTACTTCAAGGTCTACAGGCTCGATAGGCTCGACGACCCGAAGAACAGAGTGGTCACCGAGGTGAAGTCTGGCAGCACCCGACGTGCGCCTGCACAGCAACCACGCCGTGCCCAGGCACCCAGGTCCCAACCCTCCAGGGTAGGCCCGGTCGGTCCTGTGGGTCCGGTCTCCACTCCAGCTCCGCGTAGCCGTGGATACCAGAGACCCCCAGCGTCCCAGAGCAGTCGTGCAAGACCTGCAAGCTATACAAGCCAGAGGTCCACGCAGCAGCGTGCTCCGACCCGGGCGCAGCAACCTGCACGGCCAGCTTCCCGACCTGCAGCCCAACCGCGAAGGGAACAGCCAAAGAAGGCTGCACCACCACCACGTCGGTCAACCACCCGCAGGAGCACAGCCTCCTGGGATGACGATGACGACGAGGACGATTTCGAGATAGAGGCCAAATCGAAGCGGTCCTCATTCCAGTCAAAGAAGAAGAGCGATGTCTCATGGGACTCGTCTGATGCGGACTGGGATGATGACGAAGAGGAAGAGGACGACTGGATGGACTTCTGAACCGATGTTCCTCACTTCTGAACGAACTCGAGCAACATGTCGAGCTTGAGCAAGGTTACCTTCCTGCCAGATTCAAACCTTCCACCACAGACGTCAGAGTCTATGACACCATCACCTGGGACCTTCTTGACTTCAATGAAATTGTCACAGATGAGCTGTAGGCCGCCTGCTGCTGTCTCCTCCATGGCCTTGTGGATCTCCTCATCATCAACACCGGTCCCTACGACCTCGGCAAGGATAAGGCCATAGGTCTGGTGGTTAGGAAGGACCGCGGGGGTCTGCAGAACGACCACATGGTCCTTGAGCTTCTGACGCTTACCATGGATAAGACCAACGGCCAGAGCAAGGTCCATCAGGTCCTCGACCCTGTCCACCTGTTGGGAAGCTACAAGTTGCTGGACCGTTTCGTACAAGTGTCCTGAAGTGCAGAACCCGATCTCCGAGCTCGGGGTGACGTGCGGAAGGAAAAGCTCCGGCATGTCCCTGACACGTTTCGGCTTGACCTTCTTACCCACCTTTACTCACCTCCTGGACCAATGATCCATCTGCCTTTGGGTCGAACCGAAGGATGTAGGTCCTATCCATTGGAGAAAGACCTGTCAGGTCTGGTTCCATCAACGAGGTCCCGACCTCTGCCCCCGTGCTCATGAGGATGACCTGGGGGGCAAGGTCCGAGATGTTCTCTAGGATGCTCTTGCGATGGAGCTCGTCCAATCGTGCGAACGGGGTGTCGATCATGAGAAGTGGGCTGGACACGGTCCTTCCTATGCCGCTGAGGAGTGCCATTACAGATATCTGACGCTCTCCGTAGGAGAGGTCGGAAAGCTGTATCTGGTCCCCTTTGGAGCTTTTGATAATTATCTCACCAGAGTTTGAGAGCCCCAGACCCTTGAACTTGTTAGGCTTGTTCGTAAGCGACCTGTAGATCCCGGTAGCCTCGGAGATGACCGTGGCCATTATCCGCTCCATGGCCAGGTCCCTGAACTTGTCCAAAGCTCCAGCAAGGTCTTTTGCACGTTTGGCCTGTGTATCATACTCGATGGCCTCGTCCTGCAGTTCCTTTCGCCTTGAGTCGAGCTGGTCTGTAACAGTGGTGTTCCTGCGTCGCTGTTCATCAAGGCGAAGTTTGAGCTCCTCGAGCCTCCCTGTGAGCTTTGCCTCTCGCTTGAGGCGCTTCAGGTGACCGCTGGTCTCATCGTCGGCCTTGAGGCGTCTTGCGAGAGCAGAATGCTCCGCGTAGGATAACTTCAACCCACGCTTTCGCATTTGGATGGAATCCATGACGTCCGAGAGGGAATTGATGTCCACACCTAGGTCAGGCACGTCCTTGTCGGGACGCAAAACTTTGCCAACTGATCGAAGGGAAGCTATGGATTCATAGCTGGATATGCCCTCGACCTCTTCCATCTCTGACAATGCATCATCAAGTTGGGCCAGGAGCTGCTTCACCTGCTTGGTGCCGAATCCAGAGGTCCCCAGGGGGTCACCGCAGATGCAACGTTTGTCGTTGAGGATCTGCTGCAGGATCTCTATCCTCGCCTTCAGTTTACCCCGAGCCTCCTGGGTCGCCACAGCTTTCTGCCTGCGGATGACCGCTGCTTCGAGGGCTGTAACTCCCATGGTCCTGACAAGGTCCCGGGATATCTCTGGCACAGCAGCTCGAAGGGCCGTGGCTTCCCGATTGACGGCTGCGGCATCCTTTTCTATGCTCTTTCCGAGCTTGTCCAGCTGCTCGAGCTGGTGGGAAAGGTCCTCCTTCTCATCCTCTTCCTTCGCAGAGCCTAGTTCGGTCTCTATCTCGTGTATGCGTGACCGGATCCTCTCCATGTTCTCCTCGATGGTCAGAGCTTTCTCGTTGAGCCTGGAGAGGACATCATCGTTCTCAAGGTGCTCTATGATCTCTGTTCTCTGAACCGATAATTGGTCAAGTAGGTTCGAAGCGGTTGTCAGCTCGTCGAGTCCAATGACCTCACTTACCGTAGCATGGATCCTCTCAAGGGTTGCTCCTCCCACATAGAACGCAAGCTCTTCTGCATCGAAGAAAGAACACTTGGAAAGGACGGTCCCGAAATGCTGCACCACATACCTTTCCGCCTCTACCCCTTCAAGCGCTGTGTCCTTGCTCTTGAACGAGATGCTCTGCTGGACCTCTCCGGTCTCGACATTGACAAGGACTGACCTTTCAAGGACCAGGTCCTCATCCTTCAGCTTGAACGTTCCCTTGACAGTGATCTCCCCTTGACCGGAGCGAGCCGCTTCATGGTTGAGCAGCGCCAGGAACCTCTCGTCCTCTGGTTCTATCTGGGCGATCCTTCCTGTAAGCAGCCATCGGATGGCCTTGGCGAGAGTTGTCTTACCGGTTCCGTTATGGCCAAGTATCGCCACCGTCCGTGCATCTCCTATGTCAATGACGTTATGCCCACCCAGGACCCCGAAGTTCGTCACCTCTATGTTCACCAGTTGGGCCTTATCGCCAAGCCTCTGGTCTGGAAGGTCGGATGGAACGTCTGCTCCATCGCTGCCCCTGGCCAGTGCAGAGATGTTCTGCTCTGAAGCTCCTAGTGTGATCAGCGTGGAGACCACGGTCTCAAGGACCTCTGGTGTGATGTCCCCCTCTCCACAAGCGTCCTGAAAGGTCCCAGGACCGACAAGCGTGTGGAGCAGAGGCTGAGTGGTGTTCTCCCCCTTCATGTGAGCTCGCTTATCCTCTGCTTGAGCAATTGTGATATCTTCTTTCCATCGGCCTTCCCCCTCAACCTTCCCATCACAGGACCCATGAGAGGACCGATTGCTCTCATACCCTGTTCCTTGACAAAGTCCAGCCGCTTCTGCAGCTCTTCGTCGATGACCGCAATTATTTCTGAATCGTCAACAGTTTCCAGACCCAGTTCGTTGATGGTTGCTTCCAGTGCCTGGGTGGGATCTGTTGGGTCCTCGTCCATCTTCTTACACAGGCCGACGAGTACGTTAGGGACAGCTTCCTTGGCGAACTTCGATTCGTCAAGAGCTGTGAGGACAACATCGAGTGTATCCGTTGTGAGATGGTCAGTGTTCGCCCCCTCGTTCGCAGCCTCGGACGTCCAGGAAAGGATAGTGGTGGTCACGACCTTGGGATCATGATCTTTAGAAAGGTCCTCGAACATCTCGAAGTCCGATGAGAAAACAAGCTGGTTCGCAGACTCCTGGGACAGCCCGAACTCGGAGACATACCTTACGACCTTCGCTCCGAACAGCTCCGGTAGGTCACCGTCGATCTGGGCCGCGCGGTCCCTGTCCAGCTCCAATGGCTTCAGGTCGGTCTCCGGATACATCCTGGCTGCACCAGGCATCGGCCGGAGATACTGGGTGCTGTTGTCTGGCAGAGGTTTTCTGACCTCGGCGACCACACCGTCCACGGCCATTGCTGACCTTTCGATGACCGCATCCATGGCTGCAGTTGCGATATCAGGGGACTCGGCGACCAGGACGAATCCATCATCGTGAGTGCAGCTGAGCAGACCTTTGACCATATCGACCTCGGCAGGCGTGACACCGTAGGCGGGGAGCTCGTCCGAATGGAACAATCCCTTGACGCCCTTGACCTTGGCATAGTCAGCTATCTCCGGACCCAGGAGGCGTTTTCCATCGTAGAGCCAACTTTCAGGAGCACCCTCCACTGGACTGCCTCCCCCTTTTTGCCCCATCAGACCTGCAAAGCCATCAAGCTTGACCCCAAGGATGATGCCATTATTGTTCAGGGCTCGCTGCAGGACCTTGGAGCTCGTGTTAGAGAGATCCTCGGTGAGGTCGATGATGTTATCCTTGTGCGCGAGGACCTCTTCCTTGGTGATGCCCCTGGTCTCAAGCTCCTTAGCCACATGGATGAGGCGGTACTGCCTTCTGGCTTCTTCTTCAACGATGAGCGGAATTGAATTAAGGTCCTGGACGAGCTTGATCTCCACACGCTTTCCCCCAGCGATGGAGACGTTGACGTCCTGCCGGATGGTCCCCAGACCTCGCCTTACCTTCCTTGTGGCACGAAGCAGGTCGCCAAGTGCACGGGCGGCTTCCTTGGCCTGTTCTGGCGTGTGGATGTCCGGCTCCGTGGCAAGCTCCACTTCGGGGATGCCTATCCTGTCCAGCCTGTAGGTGGCTGTGCTATGGTCTGTCTCGACTATCCGGGCTGCGTCCTCTTCAAGGCACAGTGTTGAGACACGGACAGGGCCCTGGGGGGTGTCGACCTTTCCCCCGAACGCCATGAGGCCTGTTCTCTGGAACCCTGTGGTGTTCGAGCCGTCAATGACGATCTTTCGCATGAACGATAGCTCGTCCACAGGAATGGAACCAAGCAGGCGGGCAATGGTCAGCGTGATATCCACGGCCTCCTGGTTCACAGGATGCGGTGGTTCCTCGTCCATCTCGACAAGGCATATGTCAGGGGTTGCCTGGTATGTGAACTCCCGCTTCAGTTTTGCCTCCTCTGAAGCGGCCTGGTCGATGGAGCCAAGTTCTGAACGGGTCGGGCGGAGATGTCTGGAGAACGTCCAGTGGTCTGTCTCTGTTAGGACGCTTTCGCAGCTGCAGAAAAGTTTGTGTGTTTGCAGCTGGCGATGTATCTCCAGGCCCACCTTGAGCCCTACCTGTTCCCAGACCCCCATCAATCTTCCCCTCCGGCTCCCTTGTCTGGATACGATGCTGGAAGTGTGCGCTTGGCGAGCTCTCCCTTTAGGCCTGTGGTCATTATTTCCTTGGTGCCTGTGCTTGAAGTGAGGGCCCACATGAGCTTGACAAGGGCGGTCTCTGTGAGCATGTCCTCAAGCGGGATGACCCCGATGGCCTCAAGGTCCCTGCCGCTGGAGTACACGTTCATGTTGACGCGTCCGTGGATGCACTGGGTGGTCATGCAGAAGAAGGTCCCAGATGCGATGGAATCCTCGATGACCTTGAGATGCTGTGTGCCCAGATGGCCTAGGCCGGTCCCTGCGATGATGCATCCTTTCAGCCCTGCGAGGTTGGCCTTGAGCCTTTCCGGGTCGAGAGCAGGATGTGCGTAGACGATGTCTACCGCGGGCTCGAAGCTGCCGATGACCTTGGGCTCTGCAGATGCGGTGTTAGGCTTGTCGATCCAGGTCAATGCGTCCTTTGTGACAGTCGCGATAGGCATGGAGTTTATCGCCCTGAACGCATCCCGCCTGGAGGAATGCATCTTCCTGACCTTGGTGCCGACCATGACGTCGCACGGTCCATCACCGGTCTCGCCATGCATGACAACGTAGACCCCTGGGGTACCTTCCAGAGCGAACCTTGTAGCGCTCAACAGGTTGTGTGCAGCGTCCGACGATGGCCTGTCCGAGGACCGCTGTGAACCAACAAGGACCACCGGTCCCGGGACGTCGAGGACGAATGATAAAGCAGCGGCGGTGTAGCCAAGAGTGTCCGTCCCATGGGCGATAATTACGCCTTTGGAGCCTGACTTGAAGGCGGCCACGACCTCGTTGGCCATGGTCATCCAGTCCTCCGGCCTGATGTCCTCCGAAAGCCTGGACATCAGGATCCGCGCATCGACCTGGCACATAGAGTTCAACTCGGGATAGTTGAAGACAAGGTCCTCTGCTGTGAGGGCAGGGTTCACCGCACCTGTCCGGTAGTCCACGTATGAAGCAATTGTGCCCCCGGTGCTGATGATCGTGATCTTGTCCAGGGTGGTGTCGGTCTCCCACTCCGAAGCCTCTCTTCCTGGGGGATCCTTGGCCTTCTCCACGATCTCGAGCTCTGCTCCGTCCGAGACGTCGATGCCCACGTTGTAGCCATTGTCGAGCTTGACGGTGATGACGTTGTCTCCGGAGAACTCGTGGTGTGGCATGAGGATGCCTTCCAGGTCCCAGCCTTGTGTGTTATGGAGGCCTTTCGTCTTGAGACGGATGCGGTCGCCTTCTTCGGCTGTGGCTGACTGGAGTAGGGTGAGCCTGTCCATGATATCGGGGTGGTATCGTTTGATAGGGTAAAAGGGTTTACTTTCTTATGTGGGGGCTGCCCTCCCCCACCCCCGCCCAGCCCCCACGCCCATAGCTCGCTCCTCTGGCCTCCGCCACTCCCCCTACGGCCTGCTCGCTCGCGATGTAATGAGAGCTATCGCTAACTCAGGTAGTTTTGGCACCTATTCCGTTTCAGTCCGCCCAGTCATCCAGAGGTGGTTCCTCGTCCCAGTCCATGGAGTCGTCCTGATCCTCTTCCTCTTCCCACTCCATCTCCGGCTCATCCTCACCTTGAGGGTAACGTCCCGAAAGGTCCGAAGAATCGTCAGATTCGAGAGGATCGTCTTCCCAGTCCTCGAGCTCTACGTTCCTTGACCTACTTGGCTGGAACTCCGGCTCATCGTCTGGTGGTGGAGGTGGATAATCGTAATCATCATCCTCGTCATCGTAGTAATCGTCATCATAGTCGTCGTAATCATCGTCGTAGTCGTCCTCGTAATGATCACTATCGTCCACAGGCTCGACCTTGGATGGTCTGCGCCTGACAGCTATGACGATGATGATGATGATGACGATGATCACTGCTATCAGGAGGAGCGGTGCAAGTATGCAAGCCTGCCATGGGGCAAGCAGTGAGTTACCTTCTCCATCGGTCAGTGGGTCGGAGACGCCTGGAATGGTCCCGGAGTCCTCCTTCTGTACCGTGATGGTCAGCTTGACCTGGTCTGTAGCTGCAGCATCAAGGTCGGATGTGACGATCAGGAAGATCGTGTAGTCACCCGCAACCGCAGAGTCAGCGACCGTGATGTTGAACTCAACGGTCTGGATACCGTATGGAGCTACTATCACATCCGGAATGGTCTTGCCCCATCCCTGGTCCTTGTCCCAATCGATGATGAAGGTGTCCACCGAGTTGCCCTGGTTGGTGATGGTCAACTGTATGTCCACGACCTCGCCCTTCTTGACAGAGTAGGTCCCAAGGTCTTCCTTGTTGTTGGTCGGGTAACTGGTACCAGGTATCCTGGCCTTACCCACAACATCAAGACCATAGTGGGGGAGGACCCGGACTGTGATGTCCTTTGACGCCTCGACCGTGTCCACAGAATCTGTCTGCTCCACCTGGACCGAGAGGTCGAAGTCTCCCGCAAGTGGTTTAGATGTGGTCTCGAGGACGTTCACGGTCACAGACTTGGACTCGAACGCCTCTAAAGAGATGATCTGCTGGCTGAACGACATGCTCCAGCCAACTGTTGGACCAGAGCTCATTGAGAACGATCCCGGTCCGTTTCCGGCATTTGTCACATCGACCACAAAGGATGCGTTCCCGGTCTCGGAAAGCGTCTGGAGCCTCTGGATAACTGTTAGTCCAACAGCATAACTTCGCTGGACATCCAGCGTCAGCTGCAATGTCATGGTAGAGTTGTCTGCAAGGTTCTTGACAAGGATATCAAAGGTATACTCACCAGCGACAAGGGCTTCCCTGTCACCCGGTGTGATACCAATGGATACATTGCCCTTCTGGGCTGGCATCAAGGTGACCTCATCATCATGGAAGATGTCCCATAGCGGTGCACCTTCTTCGGTATTGTTCGCCACACAATCGATGCTGAAATCGTCCACCACGTTACCAAGGTTCTCTACATCAATTGTGAAGGTCTGGGTCGTCTCTTCGATACCAAGCATCACCGTGTCCTGGCTTGTGGTAACGGACATGTCATGGAACTCGGAGATCTTGACAAGGACAGAACCGCTCTCTGTTCTGGAGTCAGAGTTCAGTGTGGCCCTATACTTGACCCAATGCTCTCCTGCCAGAGTACCTGTGGATGTGGAAACCTTAAGCGTCACACCCATGGTCTCGTAAGCACCCATGGAAAGCGTGTTCAATGGCTTGAAGCTCACGGTCCAGTCAGATGGAAGGTCATCCTCGTTGGTGATGGACATCACCGCAGTGTCGGGATGGTTACCCTCGTTGGTCACGTTGATGAGGAAGTCCGCTTTGTCACCTGCATCAAGCTCGATGGTGGCCTGGTCGCATGCAACTCCAAGCCCGTTAACTTCCATCACCGCGGTATCAAGGAATATGTCCCTGACAAAGGAGGGGTCGCTCACGATGGTCCCTTCCAGCTGGACGCTGTAGGTTGCAGCAAGACATGGGTCAGGAGCTGTGACCTCTACATCGATGTAGTCGCTGGTCTCACTGGCCAGGAGCAGTGATGTGGAGGATAGCTCCACATCGAAGTCCTCTGGGACCGTTGCTAAACTCAACTGGACAGTGTCTGCAAGATTTCCAGTGTTCGTTACCATGACGTTGAAGGTGGCCTTTCCACCCGGGGTCACGCTCTGAACACCTGATGCGTAATCAAGCTTGAACTGCGAGACAAGCTTCACAGTGGTGGTGGTCGGTATGGAAAGTGGAGCACCGATCACATTACCGGACTCCGCTACCAGATTGACCACCAGGGAAGAGAAGGCCTCTGCATCCTCGGATGCGGTGACCTGGAGCTTGACATCCATGGATCCACCCACAGGGACCGAGATGCTTGCGTCACTGACGTTGATGATCCAACCGTTCGGCAGACCACCTGGGGCATCTGCTGCAAGGACCAGGTTGGCCTGTGCGCCACCTGTGTTGTTGATAGTAACGTTGTACTCCACTGTCTGGCCTGGGAAGACCTGGGACTCGTTGTTACCGCACTCCAGGGTCGCTGTGGTATACTGGAACCCGCCGATCTGGACCGTTGGGTCACCGAACATCACATACTCCTGGACGATCTTTGTGTCGACCCAGTTCCAGTAGGAAGATGGGATGTAGTTTACATAGGCGTTCTCGGCGTATGCGAGCATCACACCAGGCCGGGCGTTATCGTCACCCAGGTTGTAGGACTGGTAGATCCTGGCATTGAAGTAACCGCTGTTGTAAAGGTAGTAGTTGGTGCCGTATGCTCCGTAGCTTACCCGGGATGCTCCGGAACCAGCTATTGCGTGCCCGGTGCCAACGAAGTGCTCGACCATGCCGTCAGAGCTTGTCTGGGAGTGAGCGTCTCCCTCGTCGAACACACCTGTCCTGCAGGCATCGATGATGACCACAGGCCTCTTTGCGCCATTAGAAAGGGAGCTGATGTCGTTGTTATCGTAGATGAGCGGACCGCCCGTTGAACCCCAGCCATAGTTGTCGCCGTGGTCGGAAAAGCCAATGAAGCCAGCTCCTGTATTGAGTGCTGTTGAGATCTGGGAAGCTGAACAGGTTCCCTGTGTCTCGTACTTCCTAATAGCTGTGAACGAGGTCATGTAATTGGAATAGATCTGGTCAAGACAATACTCACCCTCCGCTGTGCCGGACCCGTCGTTGAACGTGTCCGTCCCTGCCATGATGAAGTTGTCGAACCAGTCCTGACCGAAGGTGGACGTCTCGTAGTTGATGATGATGGAGCAGAGAGTGGATGCTTCGGACGCAGATGAAGCTGGAAGCCTGGAGATGTAAACATCTGGCTTCAGGTCATAGTCTGTATCCTCCTCCTCACCGAACCTTCCATCACCGTCGGAGTCCCACTCTGCAAATGTGCCGCTACTGTAGTACAGGTCAGAGAAGTAAAGGTCAGTAGGAACCCATTTTGTAAAGCTAGACTCTCCGGAACAGTAGGAGTATCTCATCGGGACCTGGTCCCTGTCGCCACCGAGCATGACGTAGGATGCTCCCCAGCTCTCCTTTGCGTCCTTGATGAAGTACTTCATCTTCTCTGCGTTGTCAGAGCCCTGGACGGTGAAGTAGGTCCCGTCGTAGATCTGGGTAAGCGTCACTACCTTGGTCATGATGCCAGAAGCGTTCTTGTGCTGGACAAGGGAGTCAAAGGAACTGACCATCGTCGCAGGACAGATTATGACCATGTCGCAGGAGATGGACCGGGACGCCCTGGATGTGGGGGTAGGTTCATCGTAGGATATGGACACCTGGGCATCTGTGATGGAGTGGATGTTCCCATTGTCTGTGTCATACCTTACTGGGTAGATGTGAACCGTGACCTGCGTAACATCCTCATGAAGGACGGGATCGAGGCACTGGGATGTGGTGGTCTCATACCAAACTGGTGGCCAGACCTCTCCACTTGCGAAGATCTCTGGGCCTCTGTTCTGTGCCTGGGATGGCTCCCATCCGTCCATGGATGGGACCTCTGGGATAGGCTCGGTCATGATGCTGCCACCCATGGGAAGGATGGATGGCTGGGAGGTCTCGACGACTATGGTCGGGGAGACCTTTGCAGGAAGGTTGTAGGTCTTTGTGAACAGTGGGAGTGATGGACCGCCTGGTGGTCCAGCAGGTCTGCAATCCTCCACTTCGACCCTTATACCAGATGCTGTTGGGGTCATAGCTGGTGATGTGAACTGGACATGTTCAGATATGTCGGGTGAGCCCTGGATGATCAACTCCTGAGCAATGGACTCAAGCTCCATGACAGATTCTGTAACATCGGTCGGAGTTGCCATGGCAGAGACACCAAAAGGTAAGGCCATAGCTACTACGAGCACGAGGGTCATAAGTATTATCAGACGTGTTGTTTGCAAACTTCCACCACCGCGAGGGTCCAGTGATACAAGCTGCTTCCCGTCAGCTTTTCTGTGTAGCACGGACCGTCCGTTGAGAATTATTATTCCTATGTTATGCATATATAGTTACTTGACACAAGTACTGACTATGTGTATATTGTGCAATTTGTGCGCACCGTGCTATTTTTGGTGGATTTATTTGGTGGCAAATGACCATTATGCGCATACCTTTAATACACCCAAAACAATGCCAGGTTTGCTACGGAGATGGTCCAATGACCGACACACCAGGAATCACCGATGAAGGGATCAAGAGTATGACAGACCCACGTCTGAAGGTATGTGATATGGTCATCTCCGACGAGTTCATACTCGTTCCAAAGGATGTTGATGCAAGGCGGCTTGCAGAGATCATCCTTCAGAACCCTAACGAGGTCATACTGGTAAAGGACGGGACCAAGGTCATCGGAAAGGTCGACGCGACCTCATTTTTGCGAGCCATTATCGATGGCAGGATAAAGGTCGACCAGGAACCTGGCCAGCTCATGGAGCGAGACATCATGGAAGTATCCGAGTCCGACCCACTGGAGAAGGTCCTTCCAAAGATGTTCGAGCACAAGCCTCATGCTGTGATAGTCACAGATGAGACAGGGAATTTCAAGGGATACTTCTCCCCACAGGATTGTAGGCTGGCAACCGTAAAGCTCACTGAATACCCGAAATGAGCATCCAGAACCTGATGGATACTACAGCGAGCCATCCGAACCCGTAACCGATCGCTAAGCCCCCTAGGGAACCCGTTGTCACACGGATCGGGTTCGTGCTTGTTCTCCATCCGAAGTATTGTGTCAGTCCGTCGATGACCGTTGGGGCCAGGAACAATAGGATCAGCGCTGCTACAGTGTAGAAACCGAAGTCGTGGACCAATGTGACGAGGATGCCGGTGAGGAAACCTATGGGCATTGCTCCGTATAGACCCGTACACCTTGCACAGACCGGGAACTGTTTACCCTTGTAGAAGAAGCTCCTCTCTGGATCATGGTGACACACGAAGGTCATTATCTGTGGGTATGGATAATCAGGGGCTTTATCCTCTTTTGAGGTCTTGGCCTTCTTTTTTTCAGGTTCCGCTCTCTTCTTCTTTCCCATAGCGGAGACCTCCAACGGTGCCTACTTCAATGTCAGCTTGCCCTTCTTCTTCAAGATGTCCACAGCGTCCTGGGCAGCTTCTTCCAGGACCTCTTCGTTCTCGAAGGCGTTCTTGACCGACGCGTTCTGGTCGTCTACGACCTTCTGGGCCTCTTTTCGCTTCTGCCTCTGCTTATCGCGCATGCTCATGACCTTGTCACGAAGCTCCACTATCTGCTGGTGGACCTTGTCGGCACGCTCTCTGCTCTCGTGGAACTCCTCGTGCTTCTTATCGGCCTCGCCCTTGAGATGCTGTATCCTTTCGTAGAGAGCGTCGAGCTT
>JANQNL010000048.1 GCA_028279585.1 Thermoplasmatota archaeon | reverse complement strand
TATCTCACGACCATTTGCAGAGATCATCACTCGAAGACTAACATCCCATAAATATACAGGGAAGAAAGATAAAACTCGCGCCCGAGGGGTCCGTCCTCTAAAAACGGCTCTAAATCAGTTAATTTTCGTAATCATTCTGATGATCACACTTCTGCTTGCAGCATATAGCCTGATACCTAATCTTGATTGGACCCTATCCTTCAAGGTCTTCAAAGATGACGTCTCGATAATCGAGATAATTATCGTTGGCGCAACGAACATGATCCTGTATCTGTTCATAATCCTTGGTCTAAAGCCCATGGCCACGACAGCGGTCTCGGCCATAATGTCTGCCAAGGTGAAATATAAAGTAGAAGCCCAAATAAGAAAGAGCTTGATATTCTGGACCAGGATAAGTCTTTACCATGCGATGGTCGGTATCGCAGCCATACTGTTCTACTCAACGATCATCGGATATAGGGTGACAGATTATATCAGCCGGTTCTTCATAGTTTCTTTCATAGTCTCATTAACCATGGTCCTGATGACCATCCTTATTGCGATATTGAAGGTCACGACATTATCAGAAAAGAGGATGGAGCCTCAAGCGTCCTATGCCATAGAAAGGGTGATTAAGTTATTCATACTGGTCATCGGCACTGTTGTTGGTCTTGCCGTTATCGATTTCAACTATGAGATATTGATACCGGTCCTTGCAGTCATCGGTGTAGCGCTGGCCTTTGGTATTCAAGATACTATCGCAAACCTCACAGCCGGCTTGGAACTTGCTGTTGACAGACCATTTTCAATAGGGGATAGGATTCGAATAGGCCCTGAAGAAAAGGAAAGATGGGGGGATGTGGTCTCCATCGGTCTGCGCTCGACCTCCATCATCACGCCCGAGGACGAGATGGTGGTCATCCCGAACAAGGTGATATCATCTACTGAGGTCTGGAACTTCACCAAGGGCACCAACATCATGGCCGATAAGATTCCGATCAGCATCAGCTATGGTTCCGACTGGAGGCTTGCAAAGAAGCTGATAGTAGAAGCGGTCCTGAAGCATCCGTATGTGCTTAAAACACCACATCCACATGTCCACATGAAGGCATTCGGGAATGCATCCATCGATATGATCATCTGGGTGTGGATCCCCGATGCCAGAGACAAGTGGCAGATACGATCAGACATCCTCGAGATGGTCAAGGACTCCTTCGATAGTAACGGCGTGGAGATACCCTTCCCATACAGGACCATCGTCTACAAGAACGATCTACCTCAAGAGGCCAGGTTTCCTGAAGAAGAGACTTTCAGGAACGTGAGAAGGTATCCATCCAAAGGGAAAGAGTACTATGAGACAAGGGATATCGCGAAGCGCTTCAGAGGGTCTTCCGAGGATGATGATGAAGAACTTCCACATGGATACTCAACAGATTCCTGGAAGATCCCCCTCACAGGTGGGGAGTCCACTCTCCTCGTAGCAGCGAGGAACACAGCCACCGCTGGCATGCTAGCAGAGTTCTCCATCAAAATAGCCCACAAGCTGGGTGCCAATGTATATGTGCTCTTCGTCATGGAGCGTCGATCAAAACGCAATGAGGAAGAGGCCATCGAGGTCCTAGAGGTCTTCGAGCGGGTAGGACGTGCTTATGGGGTCAACGTCGCAACCCTTCTAGAGCACGGTGATGCACTCACAGAGATCATCAGTACTGTTGAGACACGACACGTGGACGTCGTAGTGCTAGGTGAATCCAAACGTGAAGGCTTCAACAAGTGGCTTACAGGTGATTTCGCCTCCACCATCATCAACAGAACAGGAGTCCCCGTGATCACCATGCCATACAGAAAGGAGCTTATGGAACCTGTTGATGACGCAGAACCCACACATCACGCCAATATGTGAGCGATTCTGGTACCACTTAGTACCTACACAAAACCTATATTCTTTCAGGAAGTATCAGCTCTGTCAGTTCTATACCTGAACAGTGGGAGTGAAGGTTATGCGAACAAGTTTTCCAAGGCTAGTTGCCATCTTGGTCATAGCAGCGTTCATGCTGTCCACGGCCATAACGATCATTAACATCGAGACCGAAGCTGCAGTTCCAGACCCCTGGATCTTTGAAGCACCATACATCGGTGACCCTGCAAGCTCGAACGACCCTATCGCAAACGACGATATCGAGACGACGCTTCTTACAGTGGAAACTGTGGATGACGTCTCCCTTTCAAGCGTCGTTGCGGACCTCAGCGATCTCGGACTGGGAACCAAACAGATGCATGACGATGGGATCCTGGGCGAGGATGAGACTGCAAATGACGATGTCTGGTCCGTAGAGATCACCATCCCTCTGACGGTCTCACCCACAATATACTCCATCACGTTCACAGCAACCGATGGGAACTCCAACACCAATCAGACAACCCTTCAGATCACTGTGGAGCAGGGCAACCTCCCACCCCGGATGAAGTCCGGTGTCGTCAGCCCCACCTCCAGGATCTGTGTCGAGGAGGAGTCCATCACGGTGAACCTCAACGAGTTCCTCGAGGACCCTGACGGTTCAACCCTGACCTACACCATCTGGGATGGTGTCATCGCACAGGACACTACAGCGACCTTGAACCTGTTCCAGGTCACCTTATCAGGGAACATCCTTACCATCCTGGGCCGCGAGAACGCAAATGGCAAGGAGAGGATCCAGATCGACGCATCAGACGGTGTGTTAAGCTACACTGACGGTTCAGCTGGTGCTTACTTCGAACTTGAGGTGGGCATCACTGCCACCAACGACGCTCCGTTCATCGAGGCCATCAGACCCCTTGAGCCAGAGCTGGAAGATGAGATCCTGTTCGGTGGTGCGCGAAGTGCCACCATCTATGCAACAGAGGATTCCGAATCCATCTGGAGCTTTAGGGGCACAGATATCGATGGTGACGAGCTGACCTACATCTGTGCATACGCCTCGACAGGTACCATCAATCCTCGGCTCTTCTGCGATAACGACGAGCTCAACCTTACGTTCAACCCGACCCAGAAAGATGTAGGCGAGACCGAATACAGTCTTTCCGCGTTCGACTACAACGGCAGCAAGCCAAAGGTCGATGTGGTCACACTCATCGTCAACGTCTCCAACGTCAACGACAGGCCTACCATCGACATCTCCGACAGCGTCACTGTGGACAACGAGACCGTTACCACCGTGGACGAGATCATCTTTGAGGTCGATGTCACCGACGAGGATGGAGATGACCTCACGGTAACATGGAAGTCCGATATCAGCGGAAACCTCGGGACAGGCGAGCGGATCAACGTCACCCTGGCCAAGGTAGGGACCCATACGATAACAGCTACTGTCACAGATGGAGCTAAGATCAATCTCACAACTTTCGAGGTCACCGTCGAGTCTGGGGCGTCCCTGACCAACGCCGACGTCGCCAGAACCTACA
>JANQNL010000019.1 GCA_028279585.1 Thermoplasmatota archaeon | reverse complement strand
GAACAGAACGATGGCGATAGAGCGCTCCAATAACTTGTTCCGCTGCATTCCTTCCTCTTCTACCATTAGGTCCAATGTGGACACCTGGACATCCTGTTGCTCGGAGGTGAAATGGTAAGGTTCATCATATCCGGTCACGGACAGATTGTAATTGTCATAGACGGTCTCGACACCTTCAGTTGCTTTCACATGTAACAAAAGGACCTCTGTAACATTGCCATCCGCATCTGTGGCATATTCATGGTCAAGGAGGTCGCCTTCGGCATAACCTATCGTGATGGTCTCCTGGGCCAAGGGTTCACCATCATCATCTGACAGCATGAAGTAATGGTCCCAATAGACAGAATAGTTCGCGGGAGGAGGTGAGCAGTCATGGATGTACACGTCCCTGCCGTAGACCTCGTAGTCGTTCTTGTTGGTCTCGAACGAGCAGTAGGTGATCTCAAGCGGCGTCAGCTTGGACTCGATGCCGTTCTTACACTCTGTGAACGATGTTGAGGCGATAGTGAGGAAACTTGCTCGCTCCGAGGAGATACCGATACCTGTCATCTCGAACCTGGAGTTGGTCACTGATAATCCCATCTCCAGTTCAGAGCCAACGGCTGTGTAGGTCTGGTAGATGGACTCGATCTGGAACTTGTAGAACGACTCGAGCCTGTAGAACGGGGTGTAGCTCCAGACGCTCTGGATGTTCTCGATGTAGTCGCAGTCGATGACGTCCACATAGCTTCTGGCAAAGTGGGATGCCAGGTCACACCCTGTGAAGAGAGTACGATCCAGGTGAATCTTGCTTTCGTACGAATAGACACCGATGCCGTTGTTGACGAATCTACAATCCTTTATCCAGACAGATGAATAAACTGCTTCAACACCTATAGAGAGGCCCTGGAAGTTCACATGGTAGAAGTTCGCCTCTGCGCAGTTAATGAGGACTATCCCTCCACCAAGTCTGTCCCCGGTGTTGGTGATGTTGACATCCTCACCACCTGATTCGCCGATGGTTATCTCTCCATCAACGAAGATAAACACATCGAGTGCCAGGGTAAGGTTGGCTCCAGCTTCGATGCAGAGACATTCTCCCGCAGCGACCGTGAAGTTCGAGGTCAGGTTGTAAGAGGGTAGTGACACCTGGGTCAGAGTTGGACAGCATTCTTCAGCGCTGGAGCCAGCTGGAAGAATGGTCAGGACCGCAAGTACTATCAGTCCGACAATGACCAGTACCTTGGTTCTCAAATCTCACACTTCTCCTGCAGTAGCGTTATAGTTTACGCTCTCGAACCCTACGAAGGCGAAGTACACGTCTGAATTGTAATTCGATGGCGAGCCGTTCCGTACATCACACCAACAAGCGTACGCCCCATCCTTGTTCGTATCGACCTGGATGTAGTCGCCGATGAACGCTGTATGATCAGACGAGGTCAACTGGCCGAGGAAGGACCCGGCACTGTTCTCGCCGTTGAACTGGACGTTGGTGATGTTGAACTGTAGTGAGAAGTTCAGGCCACCATCCATGGACAAAGCGAAGTAGATGTGGAGCATGATGCCCTCTGGATCGTCCCGCATGTCGTAGAAGATAGTGCAGACATAACCCTGCGGCGAAACACTGATGGATGGGAAAAACTGTGGAGCTCCATTTCCGACGGTGTCGTTGTTGACCCGAATGGGTTCTGTCCAACTGTCTCCTCCATCATAGCTGCTGCACATCAAGATGTCAGCGTCACCATTGACATTGTCTGGCCAGGTGACGTACAGGTTCCCATGGGTATCAAGACCAGACCGGTCCACTGCCAAAGCAGGCATGGTGGGTGTCCGGTATGTGTTCGGGTCCTGATGATAACTGATGGGCTGGCAAGGAGCTATGTCCTTTGCCGGGGAGAAGCTCAAACCCTTGTCCGTGGACCTGCTGTACCTGATGGATCCTGGACTGTAACCTATCCAGACCACATGAAGAACGCCGTCGTCATCCACAACGGGGTATGAACCCTGGACCTGTGTCTCTCCACCTGTGAACTCTGATATCACCACATAGTCTCCCCAGGTGTTGCCGCCGTTTGTGGACCTGGCGCAGACTATCTCTGATGCAGAGAGGAAATTGAACACGGTCCAAGTGACGTAAAGCGTTCCATCATTAGGGTCGCATGTGAGCCATTCCTTGTCATGGAAGTTAACAGCTGATATTGATGTGGCGACCTGCCTGACCTGGCCCCAGGTCTCCCCACCGTCTGAAGATTTTGCGACCCAGATGCAGGACATCTTCTGAAGGGGCCTGAAAGGACTTACCTGCTTACGTCGAGCAGCCAGACCTGCCATGTAGACGTTACCGTCCGAGTCGAAGACGACCACTGGATCACCAGCGATGCCGTATCCGGTAAGGACCGACACTGGTCCTCCACGGTAGCCTGGTATCAGGGTCTGCCCCCATGTTTTCCCACCATCTCTGGACCAGTATGCGCCACACCATGAGTCTCCGGTCGGAGTAGTGTAGTCATTGGCACCAGCGACAACGTTCATCGGGTCGTTGGGGTTGACCGCAATGGTGGTCTCACAGGTGTTCTGTTGGGAGTAGGTCACCTGGGAGTTGGTCCCATCAAAGATGATTATATCCTCGAGGAGGATGGATGTCCCAGGTTCACCAGGTGCCCCATCCTTCCCTTTTCCCGGTAGGAAGAAGAAGTAGTAGACGCTGAAAAATAGCAGTAATACGACAAGTAGAGCCCCTACGCTTAGGACTAAGTTCCTTTTCTTCTTCTTTTGCTCCATGAGCTTTCTGAACTCCCGGTCCGTATATGAAATTTATGGAGACCGGATGATAGACTCCGACTGGATGCACTTCACGAGGTAGTGTCCAAGAACGGTCCGATACCAACAACATCGATGACCACAAGCGACTCCAGCTGCTGGAAGTCCCAGCTTACGACACCAGCCTCCTCGGTCCGAACAGGTTCACAACCGAGCGGCATCCCACCAAGGATGGGGGAGTTCAATGGGTCTGCTATGAGCCAGTTCCCCCACTGGTCATGGAACCAGGCTCCTTTCAGATCTGTGTTGTAGTAGACCTTGAGAGATTCGATCACATCCTCTCGCGTTGCGTTGCTGCCTATGTAGATGGCTGCAAATGCATGGTTCGGGTTGGGGTTGTTCCTTTCGTTATCGGTGAGATATATACGAGCAGTTCCTCCAAGCGTCATGACACTGGCCGCAAGGAGCATTGCATGGTCTTCGCAGTCTCCCCCGCACTGAGCGATGGTCTGGTCAGGGGAGTACCATACGTTCTCCCCCTCTCCTTCCGGGTCAAGGGTGTAATTGATCGTCTCGCGGAGATGATCATATAGTGCGCATAGCTGGAATACAGAGTACTCTCCGGAGTAGTCCATTGTGGCGCCCAAAGCGAAGTCCTTGACGTTCGGAGAGAACGGATTGATCTTCTCATTTATGATATCGTAATAGTAAGCTGTGTTCTCGACGATGTCGTAATCGTCCTCCTCCCTCAGGTCCAAGGCTTCCCAGTGCATCTGGTCGTTTGAGTTCCATCCGTACTCCCTCCACCGGTTCCCTATGCTCTGTTGGGCATGGATATAGACCTGGATCAGGTATGTGTAATTACCAGCCCTGTTCGGACCCCAGAAGTACAATGTTCCAAGGTCGACGCTATCGCCAGGGTCCACATAGAAACCTACGGTCGCTTCTGCTCGGGTCGGGTCAGTCATCCACTCGGCAGCAATCCCGAACTTCTCCACAAAGACCTGGTTCGAGCCAGTGTTGGTGTACTCAACGCTCACCATGGAGCCGTAATCCACCCAGATGTCGTTCATCATGAAGGACCATGCAAGGGAGTAAGAATAACCTGATGTGACCACAGCTGTGGACATAGGAGGTGTATCATACCGACCCACGATGATGTCCTCGGACTTCGGAACACGCATGAAGGTCTGGTCAGTGAACCCGCGCTCCACTTCATCCTCTTTGGTAGGGTCGTCGATGATATCACTGAACAACACCATGTAGGTCCCGATACCGATGGCAAGGAAAAGGGCCGCTGTCAGGACCGATGTGATGATGATGTACACCCTTTTGTTGCTCACATGGGCTAGTGGGTCTACTGGCTAATTATACATTTTGGGAAAGCGTGAACGCGACCTCGATGGGATCCTCAATCATCTGGACCAATGAATCCAGAGATCTTCCAAGTTCCAAAATGCTTCTTGATGAGCTCTCTGGCCTCTCCTGGTTGGATTATCCCTTCGTCCGTGATAATGCCCGAGATAAGATCAGGCTTGGTCGCATCAAAGGCAGGGTTCCTGACCTTTATGTCCTGATGCAGTTCATCATCTGGTATGACCTCAGATGATGCACGCTCCTCGACCTCAACATCCGCTAAGCTCTCAGCCTCTGTCGAGATCTTGTACCACTCCGCGCAGGTATAGAATGGAACCCCATGGTCTTTTGCGATGGCTGCAAGGTTGCTTGTACCGATCTTGTTGAATAACTCGCCAGACTTGCATACCGTGTCAGCACCGACAAGGACCAGGTCAACATCGCTAAAATGGTGCCTAATTGCATTATCTACGCATAGCTCGACCCTGATACCAGCTTCCACAAGTTGTCTTGCTGTGATCCTTCCCTGGTATCTTGGTCTTGTCTCTGCGGCTCTGACCAGGAAGTCCTTTCCTTCCTTATGAGCAGCAATAAGGGTCTGGACGACAGCTGTTGAGTTGCAGATGGTCTGGACGACCCCACCATCAGGGACCAGTTCCTTCCCGTTCAGAGCGATAGTGTCGACAGCATTGATAGATAGCTCATTGAAATCGAGGGCAAGGCTTGATGTCCGCTGTTTGAAATCCTTGAAGGTAACCATCTGGTCGGGATCTGTCTGGAGTCCCTTTAACACGAACAGAAGTGCATTGGCAAGGGATACCGCGGTAGGTCTTGTATCATAAAGGGTCTCTGCAGCGGAGTAATTATACTCATAACCTCTCGAATATCCTTCATCGTCGTGGCCCTCGGTGGAAAGGATGTTCTGCCTTAATCCCCACGCTGCAGCTCTACCTATCCGACCAGCACCCCTTATCCGCATGCTCTTGATGTCTTCGACTATCTGTTCGAACGAGCTATCCCGGAAAAGCTCCTCTACGTCCTCGACGTCCATGCCCGGAAATGGCTGTCAATCCTTTTGAACCTGTCCCCTCGGCCGCCCGTACCTCAAAACATCCTTCAACCTATCCACCATGTACGACCTGGTGGCCAGGACGAACGTCGCCAGACTGCAGAACCCCATGAACTCGGTGGTCATGATGTAAGGGTTCGTGTATAATGCTCGAACCCAATACATTATCTCCCAGTCCGTACTGGAAAAGTCCATCCCATACAAAGGCCAGAGCAATGTTTCAGGCTCCAACCACATCTGGTCGAACGCGGTATGGCAAAGCAATGCGATGCTATACAACGGCCAAGCTCGAGCGGTCAGAGGGAACTTGTCCTTCATGAGCATCGAAGCGGCCATCAGACCGGTGACCACAAGCCAGAACAACAGTGTATGCGAAAAGATACGTCCGTTGTCCAGGCTCCCAGCCAGTATGACATGCCCCACAAGCTTGTCGATAACATCGGGAAGAACTGCTATCACAACAACTACCCGAACATCGAAGTCCCAGTCCGTCCACACCCATGCTCCCTTCCGGTACCTATGGTGCGCCCTGTCGATAAGGTACACCAACAGAATGGAAAGCCCGACATGACCGAACGGGAACATTGCCCATATGAGGCCCCGCAAGGCTTATGGTCTTTTTCCCCATCCATCGACTCTTCATTCGTGTCATGGTCCCGATAGAAGATGGTCGAACTCCGCATGTTCCGAAACAAAATGAGGAGGGTTGATGTTCAGAAGCATACTTTGGATTATACGTTACCCTTCTGAACATCAATCATTTTTCGTAAGTTTCGGAACATGCTACTTTCGACCATCTGGTCACATGTACGCGCGGAAGTTAAGTATTTATACTCTTTTACATATAATGCCAGGGTAGGTCGATGAGCTTATAGATTTGACATCTGGCAAGGTCGTTGCTGAACAATTCAACAACATCGTGTCCAGGGTCTTTCTTACCCTGTAGTGGGGCGTTCGATCTACAATAAACAGGTGGATCTCATGGCCAGCGGGGATTCTAAGGTCGAAGGGGAGAAGAAAGAGTCCGGTCTATTCGGTTTTCTCAAGAAAAACGATGACCAGGGAGCTCGAAAGAAAGTATCCAAGGAGTCCACAGCAGCTCTGAACGTTGCACCTCCCCTGGAGGAAGGCTTCAAAGAGATAGAGTTCATACCGATAAATCCACCATTGACGTATGTCCACATCCTTCTCAACACGAAGAACTCCGAGTATCTCTACAACGTCATCGAGCCAGTTCTGTCCGAGAGAGAGGAAGAGACCCTGCGCTTCCTCATAGAGACACTGAACCTGTGCATGCACTACGATGCTGACAAGACCGATGATATGGCTTCCAAAAGAACCTTCATCGAGGAAGAGATCGAGACCATCATCAAGGATTATCAGATAAAGCTCTCATCCATCGCCAAGTCCAAGATAGTCTATTACATCTACAGGGATTTCGTGGGCTACGGAAAGATGGATGTCGCCATGCACGACCCTCAGGTCGAGGACGTTTCGTGCGACGGGACAGAGGTCCCCCTGTTCATGTATCACAAACAGTACGGCTCCATCAAGACCAATATCATCTACATGACCGATGAGGAGCTGGAAGGTTACGTTGTTGCTCTGGCCCAGCGCTGTAACAAGATCATCTCTGTGGCAGAGCCTATTTTAGACTCTACACTTCCAGAAGGTCATCGTCTCAATGCGACCCTGGGTCGCGAGATCACCACCCGTGGTTCATCCTTCTCCATTCGAAAGTTCAAAGAGGACCCATTGACCATGACGGACCTTGTCAAGTTCAATACCCTCTCACCTGAGATGGCAGCGCATCTTTGGATGTCCGTCCATTACGGTGAGTCCATGATATGCGCTGGAGGTTCTGCGTCCGGTAAGACGTCCACCCTCAACGCTGTGTCACTTTTCATCCCACCTGCTTGTAAGATAATTTCCATTGAGGATACCCGTGAGGTCAACCTTCCCCATGAGAACTGGATAGCTGGCGTTACCAGGTCCAAGGGTAATGAGGACTCACCACAGAACATCAACATGTTCAAGCTGCTCAAGGCAGCGTTGAGGCAGAGGCCTGAGTACGTGCTTGTGGGAGAGGTTCGTGGTGCAGAGACCATGACCATGTTCCAGGCTATGGCAACTGGCCATATCACATACTCGACGATGCACGCAGACTCTGTCCAGTCCATCGTTTACAGGCTTGAGAACCCGCCTATCTCCATTCCTCGTGTTCTACTTTCATCACTGAACCTTGTGGTCATTCATGGCCAGATGAGGATCAGAGGAAAGATAGAGAGGCGTATCACAGAACTTGTCGAGATCATCGGTATCGAGCCTACGACCATGGAGGTCATGACCAACAAGGTGTATGCATGGAACCCATCGTCTGACAGTTTCTCATACGGCGGTCACAGTAACCTATACGAGAAGCACATGGACAGGGACGACTCGACCTACGAGGAAGTTCTCGAGGAGCTCAACAAGAGAGCGGATATCATCCGCTGGATGGTCCGTAATAGCATCCGTGACAAGGACGATGTCAGTGCCATCGTGGCTCAGTACTACGAGGATCCTGACAAGGTCAGTAGGATGATCCAGAGCGTCACCGACATGAAGGGATTCCATACGTATGGTATGAAGGATGAGACCGGAGGTGGTGTCTAATGGCAATGAACGGTTACTTCAGGTTCTGCTATGGCCTTGGTCCAGCTAAGAAGGCCGGGCATAGCCTTGCCGAGGTGTTCCCAGACTTCGAGGGCGAGCTTGAAAAAGCGAACCTTGGTGTTAGGGCTGAGGTCTACTTCTCCATGCTGGTGGTGACAACGATATTTGGTATCCTTGGAGCGCATCTTGTCGGAGCCTTCATAGGTTTTGGTATGCTGCCCATGGTGATACCAGCAAACTTCGCCATCCCCGTGTTCGTCATCTCGTGGGTTGTGACATTCGGCCTTGGAGAACTCATAAGTGTCATTACTCTAGTGGGTCTGTACTTCTTCCCCAGCTACCAGAAGGGGGAGAGGACCAAGTCCATAGACAGGAACATCGGCTATTGTGTCAACTACATGTCGGCCATGGCTTCTGCCGACGTTACTCCATCTGATATATTCAAAGGTCTTTCCCGCCAGGAACTATATGGCGAGATCCAGACCGAGTCTGCAATGATCGCCAGGGACATCGATATCTTCGGTAAGGACCTGGTGAAGGTGTTGCAGCGAGCTATGAGCCGGACACCGTCCAAGAGGTTCCAGGATTTCTTGCAGGGTATCATCACCACGTCCAACTCTGGTGGTTCCCTCAAGGCCTACTTCATGGCAAAGTCCGAAGAGTACAGGAAAGAGACAAGGCTTGACCAGAAACAGAACCTGCAGACACTTGGTGTTATGGCAGAGTCGTTCGTTACTGTGGTCGTGGCGTCACCACTTTTCCTTGTGGTCATGATGTCAGTCATGGCCATGATGGGTAACGAAAGCAGTATGCTGCTCCTTTGGCTTGTTGTCCTTGTCATGATCCCATTGGCACAGTTCGGTTTCCTTGTGCTGATGAGCGGTAACCCGATGGATTGAGGTGGTACGTATGGCAAAACCAAAGAAGAAGGACAAGGAAAAGCAGGAGGAGAAGAAGTCATACGACGACTCCAAGATAAAGCGTGGTAAGAAGACCTTCAGGCGGACCGAGACCAATATGTGGACATCTATGATGTCCAAGGACGATGATGATATCAAGGGTCGGATGGACGAAGAGACTAGGAAGAGGTATACCATCATCGGTGTCGCTGCAGCCATAGCTGGTCTTTTGGCGATATTCGCCTTGGCCGACCTTATGATAACCGCCGATATGATGGACGAGCCGTTCTTCGAGATGGAAGCCGGCAACCTCGCTTTGGTCAACTCCAAGATCCGCATCACAGTGTCGGAAGAACCCATGTTGGACGAGGACACGGGTGAACAGCTTGAAGACTCCAAAGGCAACCTTCGTTTCGACCGTACAGAAATAGTCATAGGTTGGCTACAATGGCTCATGTTAGCTTACTTAGCGTTCACAGGTCCTTTCAGCGTTGTCGTTCTGATACGTAACAGAAGGATCAACAAGATGGAGGACAGGCTAGGCGAGTTCCTTCGAGATATCGCAGAGTCTGCAAGGTCTGGACAGACCCTTCATCAGTCCATAAGGACCGCTGCTGGCGGCAGTTATGGTGCATTGACTCCAGAGATCGAGAAGATGGCAAAGCAGATCTCCTGGGGCGTCAACGCCACCGTGGCCATGGAGAGGTTCGCAGACCGTGTGAACACTCCTCTGGTGCGCAGGGCAGCCACTCTCATCATCGAGGCGTCCAACGCCGGCGGTGAGGTCGCAAAGGTCCTAGACGCTGCAGCCATCGATACCAAAGAGATCCAGCTCCTGAAGAAGGAAAGGAGCCTCGAGATGTCCACATACGTGTTGGTCATATTCGTTGCGTTCCTAGTGTTCCTTGTGGTCATTTTCATCGTCTACGGTTCATTCGTTCCGCAGATGCAGGCAATGGCCGAGAGCTTCAAGCAGTCGGATACCTCAGTTTCAATGTCTGGTCTGGACCCGACCAACGTCGACTTCGGTCAGATCCAGCTGGTCTATGCGCTGGCAGGTCTCATCCAGGCAATTGGCGATGGGCTCGCTGGAGGCCTGATGTCCACCGGAAAGATCACAGAGGGTTTCAAGTTCACCTTCTTCATGGTCCTCATCGTGTTCCTCGGTTTCACTTTCGTCATGCCGTTCCTGGCATAAGCAGGTGAATACCTATAAGGATGAGTACCTAGTGGTCACACAATGCTTAAATATCAGAGTATTCGCGCCACCAATCAATATAAATACCGTCTGGAGGATGAATAAGCATGAGCCGTGATGACGACTATGATGACGAAGATGACGCTGAGGTCATCGAAGAGTTCGAACCAGAGCCAGATGGCAAGAAGTTCAAGGTCACAAGGAAGCATGTCATAGTCGTGACGGTCATCGCTGTCGTCGTGCTCATCATCCTCGCAAGTGGATGGCTCATCATGTCCCTCGGTGGCGATGTCCAGGACGTCAACGTTATCGAACAGACCACAGGTCCCAACGGTAGGGAACTTTCAAACGAGATCTATTACTTGATATTCGTCGGTTCCAGCGGCATCCGCGACTACGAAGGCTCTGTGGACGTGAAGATCACCCAGACCGATACTGGCTCATTGGTCTACGACACAGCCCTGGATATCAAGGACCGCGAAGCAGAGCTTCTGTTGAGCTACGACCAGTTCTGCGCCGGAAATGGTGAGTATACGATCAGGGCGGAGGTCGGTGGAAAGACCGCTACGGACCCGTTCAACATCGACTCCATCGTTGGCAACATCAACGTCACCACATACCTCTCCAACAGCGACCACAACCAGGGCAATATCACCATCGTGCTGGAGGACAAGGTTCCTGGCACTTACATCAAGAACGCTTTGCCCTCTCCTTTCAGCTATGCAATCGATGTGAAGCTCGAAGGTGTGTCCGTGCACACTATCACCGGTCAGGAGACCGCTACCGACCTGAAGAAGGACAACCTCCCCATGCAGATCAACGAGACCTTCCCAAAGACCGACCGTGGTAACTACACCGTAGATGTAACATTCACCAACGACATGGTCAAGGACGGCTTAGCAGCGCGAACTATCCTTGCGGCCGCAACCGCGTTCCTCAACGCTCCGCCACGAGCCAATGCAGGTTCGGACATAACCGAGAACATCGGTATCCTGGACACAACCGCTGTTGTTGAGTTCGACGCGACGGGATCCTACGACCCAGACGGTATCATAACGACCTACGTATGGGATTTTGGTGATGGGACCTCTACCAATCCGAGCACCTATGGAGAGTCGATATTCGATGCTTCAGATGGTATTGACAACGATAACGACGGTACCATCGACGAGCCTGGTGAGGCCGAGGACGGTGCATTCGATGGTAAGACCGAGTACACCTACATCGTAGCAAGCTCCAGGGAGTTCAATGTTCAGCTCATGGTCTTCGACGACACCATCAATCAGAATGGCGAGACGGTCATCGGTCAGGGTAAGATCGATGGTCTTGTTGTTACTGTGAACAAGGGATTCTAAGGTCGTCTGGCTGTAAAGGCTATATACAACTACTTTAATAGCGGGCGAGCTGGTAATGGCCTAGCTATTACCATTTCATTCGCAGTGGGCCGGTGGTTTCGCAGCCGAGAACAGCGCTCTCCGCGCTTCGGTTCTCGGCGCGCCTTCGAAACTGTTGCTTCCAAAAACGGTTTCGAAGAAGGGAACCCTAAACCCCCGTCCCAAGCAAAACATTCGCAGTGGGCCGGTGGTTTAGGGGTTATGACGTCGCCCTTACAAGGCGAAGGCCGCCGGTTCGATTCCGGCCCGGCCC
>JANQNL010000013.1 GCA_028279585.1 Thermoplasmatota archaeon | reverse complement strand
GGCCATAGACGGCATGGCGCAGTAGGATCATGTGGTTTTCGTTGAATGCCGATTGACGTAGAAAACCACATGCTTGTTTCTGAAAAGGCCAGGGTGGGGGGGCCGGGAGGGGGTGGGGGAGGGAGCCCCCTATTATATACTCCTAGCGAGTGTCTGGCTTTGCCAGACACTCTAATACTATGTTCTTTATATACTCCCCCGCGAAAATTACATAGTCTTCCCAGACCTTGCCCTAGTTAGTTGTACCAATAGCTTAAAATAAAGCTAGTATACTACTAAACAAAAGCCTGGATACCCCTATCCAGTCATTACGAAGGTGAGCACATGGCTATGAAAGGCCTCAAAGCACTGGCAGCTGTCTCGTTGTTGATCATCACCCTTTTTGCACTTACGATGCTTGGAGGGTCTGTGGGCTTCGAGTTCAAGGAGAACCTCAAGGTCAATGACGATTCCACGACCGGCGAACAGACGAACCCATCAATGGCAGTCCTCGGAGACAACGTGTACCTGATCTGGGAAGACGCAAGGAACGGTGATAAGGACATCTACTTCGGGAATTCCTCCGATGGGGGTAGCACCTTCGGCCCCAACATCAGGGTGGATGACGATGGAGGTTCAAGCGCACAGACCGAGCCAGACATCGCTGTGGACAGTCAGGGTCGTATCCATGTGGTATGGTCGGATAACAGGGAAGGCATCGACCATATCTATTACTCCAACTCCAGTGATGGAGGCCAGAACTGGGTCGCTGCAAAGAAGATCGACGATGCGACACAGAACGAGCGGTCGGTCCCATCAATCTCTGTTTCCAACAATGGCCACATCTACGTCGCTTGGACGGACCAGCGTGAAGATGCAGTTGTCAAGAACAGGAACATCTACTTCACCTCATCTATCGACAACGGGACCTCTTGGGCTGCTGACAAGCGGCTCCACGATCCCACACCATACATCGACCAGCGCGACCCGGACGTAGCATCATATAATAGCTACGTATACGTCGCTTGGACAGACGACTCAAGCTCCGACAAGGGCGTCCACTTCGTCCGCTCCCTCAACGATGGGGGCACATTTACAGCTCCTATCGACCTCATCTCGTCCGAACCTTCTACCACACAGGAGAAGGTCAGCATGGATGTGGATGCAACAGGAAACCTCTACGCGGTCTGGAAGGACAACAGACAGGGAGTGAACATTGACATCTACTTCACAAGGTCTGTGGATAATGGAGCGTCCTGGGGAACACACGTCCTGGCAGTAGACGCATCGACCTCCTGCCAGAACCCAGTCGTAAACGCCTTCAACTCCACTTATTGCAGTGTTGCATGGCACGATACCACCAGCGTCGACGATGACGTCTGGTACAAGAACAGTACCGATGGGGGCCAGACCTGGGGAGACACCATCAGGGTCGATGACACTGACACCAACGTCCCAACCTCCGACGATGCGACATACCAGACCGTCCCTACTGGTGGATTCGACAAGTATGGCCGGGCACTTGTGGCCTGGGCCGATAACAGGCACGGCAACAGGGACATCTACTTCACAAAGTCCTTCGTAGCTGGCCCTGGTATCGACACACCACCGTTTATGGACTCTTTCGACCTGAGCCCAGCCACAGGTAATGCGACATCACAGTTCCTCTTCAAGCTGAACTACCAGGATGATGACGGCGATATGCCCAACACTGGCTATCCACAGATGAGGATATTCCTTGACGCAGGAGCAACCTCGGAGCACCCTGATAGCCCGTTCGAGATGTCACCAATAACACCATTGGACCTCGATGTCACTGACGGAAAGATGTATTATGTCAACGTTGCGAACCTCACAGACGGTTCATACTGGCATCAGTTCGAGATCCAGTCCATGGCCCAGGACGTCAACGTCTCGGCAGTCTTCAGTGGACCGGTCATCGATGGCATCCTTCCATCGTTCGGCTCTTTGGAGCCTGTCTCCGGCCTCTGGTATAACTTCTACCCCGTCATGTGTAACATGACCGTCAACGACATGGGTTCAGGCATCGACATGGCCAATATCGAGTACTCGACCTCGGTCCATGGCCCAACAGGGTTCGAAAGGTGGTACAAGGTCTCACCAACCTACATCGAGACCGCCGATAACCTCACTGTTAACGTGTCGATAGCCTCTCCGACCTGGAAGAGCTTCCCTGACGGTGATGACAACTACATCAAGTGGCGGGTCTGGGATGCTGCTGGAAATGGTCCAGTGGAATCCGACATGGTGAACATCAAGTTCGACGAGACCAACCCGATAGTCACATTCTACACCCCAACAACTTTACAGGTTCCTGATGCGGACATCATTATCTCCTTCGACGACCGCGTCGACGGTGCTAACGCTTCAGGCATGAACCTGTCGAGCATGGAATATTCTATCAGTTACAACACAACGGACGAAGCAGACTTTGGAGCATGGCTATCTCTGACCGATAACGTCACTGCCTCCGATGGAGTGGAACAGATCAATGTCACCCTGGACCTCACCCTTCCAGCTGGAACTACCCACATCAGGGTCAGGGGAGAGGACATGGCAGAGAACCCGACCAACAAGTCTGTGAGCATCGATGTAACACTGGCAGATAACTTCCCACCAACAGCACCTACGAACGCCACACCTACGGTGACAGCTGACACAACACCAAGGATAAGCTGGGTAGGAGCAACAGATCCAGATGGAGATCAGCTCATCTATATGGTCATGATCGGAACTGCAGCAGTGGAGGATTACATCATTCCGTGGACCTCAGTAGGAACAGACGAATACTACAATGTGATAACACCACTACGTGAGGATATCACATACATAATCCAGATCAAGAGCTTTGACGGAGAGTTCTACTCAGGTGTTGCCAAGTTCAACCTGACCATAAGCGCATACGGCAACGAACCACCAACCAACCCTTCGAACCTCCAGCCCTTGGTAACAGAGGACCTCACACCGACCATCACATGGGACCCATCCACAGATGCGAACAACGATACCATCAGTTACATGGTCCAGATCATCGACATGTCCACAGGCCTTCCGATAATACCATGGCAGGGCACAGCGGACATGACCAGCTTCGATATCGATGCAACAAGTCCTTTGGACCCAGGCTTTTATAGGATAGAGGTGCAGGCCACCGATGGCCATGACTACAGCGACCTGATCTCATCGATAATGAAGATCGGGTTCTACGATACCGAGATCACTATCGATACACCGGGGACCATGAACCGCACTGAAGTGGGTCATGGAACCCTGTCCCTCGTGAACAAAGGAGCGTTCTCTGACAACATAACCATCGAGCTTTCCGGAACCATCCTTGATGTTATACAGAGCATCAAGATCGGCGACTCCATGCAGGTCACGACCAACTCTACATCCATCCAGTTAATGCTCAACTACAACCAGACAAGGAACCTTCCGCTTGAGTTCAGGTTCAAGGCAACTGCAGCTGCAGACCAGTACACCCTTGAAGCCATCCTGTACTCCGAGACCGGGGACGAGACATCCAGAAGTACGATGGTGGTCATAAAGGTCCAAGAGCCAGGTGCCCAGCCGAATGGCACGGACGGCGGAGATGGTGGTGATGGAGGTGGGGACGGTATGCTGTCACCAAGTAGGTACGCGGGTTACTGGTGGATCCTCCTGATCATTGTAGCGGTCGTCATCATCATCATAATCATTGCCGTGGTCGTCTCGAACTCCAAGGCCAAAAAGGATGTTGAGGAACAGAGGGAGCAGCAGAAGGCCCAGCATCATGAGGACCTCTATGCCCAGTCTGACACCGAGGTCGAGTATGTGCCTGGAACAGGACGCAAAGCTGATGGATGGGGAGCTCCACCACCGGCAGCTCCTGTCCAGCCGCAGACCATTGAGCAACCATCCTCGTACTATCAGGATACCGCTCCATCGCCATCTTACCATGATGGTGGAGCCCAGACCGTAGATTATAATGCTGCACCAATGGACACACCACAGGAGCCCGTTGACCTCGATTATACACCTCCTGGTGACCTCGATGCGGCACAGCCCGCAGCTGAACCTGTGGACGAGGATCCTCTCGGACTTGGCGAGGACATGCCAGAGGACGAGGAGCCCAAGGACATTTTCGGCTACGACGATGAAGACCTCGACGCCGATGATGAGGATTACATGAACATCGATGACATGTAAGGTGAGCAGTTCGTGAGAGGTCTTGACCAGATGCCAGAGGACGTCACAGGCGTCCCACACCGCCTCTTCCAGCAGAACCTGGACATCTACGATGCCAGTGAGGATGCGGTCTCTGAACTTGGTATAACTCCCCAGGATGTGAAGGGATTCCTAGACAGGATCGTACTGAAGAAGAAGGACTGCAACGGTATCAACATCTACTTCGACAACGACATGGACGGGTTCGCCTCGGCCATCTTTTCCAGGGACATCATGATATCCATTGGTTTCGACATACGGGATATCAAGCTGTTCCCCATCACACATCTGGAGCGAGTCCATCTCAAACCAGACCCATGTGCTCTCCTTCTTTTCGTGGACGTTCAACCGCTGGAGTTCACCCCATTGACGTTCTGTATCGACCACCATCAGGTCATCTCGGGTAACATCCACGAGAACGCGTTCATCTATCCTCCCGAAAGGCTCGACCCCATCTATCCAACAGCTTGCACGATCCTCACAGCCTACATGCTCTATGTAGCTGAAGGTGGGGCCTCTGACTTCGATGGATATATCCAGAACATGGAGTGGACCAAGCGCGAGTTCGTCAAGATTCTCTTCATGCTCGGTGCTGTCTCTGACAACACTTGGATGCTTTCCAAGCATTCTGATAAGAAACTTCTTCAGGAGTGGGTCCAGCAGGTGGGGGTCAGGGAGAAGGACCTGCTCGTTAATTCCATGGGGATCTCATTGGTCCTTGGTCTTGAGGACGGTCGCCTTAAAGGACTGGAGCCTATCCTGGAAAAGGGCCTGGACTCCATCGACACGGACTTTCTGGAAAAGACCCTACGTGGAATGACCAAGAAGGCGAACAATCTCTTCATATTCGCAAGAGAGATGGACTACGAGGTCCGTCGGTTCATCCATTCCGAGCAGCTTCAGGTCGCAGAGAGCATCGAGAAATACAAGTCACAGATACAGCGGGACGAAGCGACGGTCGAGAACTACATAAAGGCCATGCCAAGGGAGATCCGGAGACAGACCGACAGGACCATCATGCTCGAGATGCTGCATACGGTCGCTAACCGCGATAAGGTCAAATGGAAGCAGATAGAGTTCTACGGAAAGGAGATCCAGAAGCTCGAGGGCAGGATAACCAGTAACGGAAAACGACTGGATGCTCTGAAGAAGAAGAGAGCGGACATCAGTATCCAGAACATTCCGGGCATCTGCCTGTTCATCTCAAAGCAGGGGTCCGGCCAGGTCAAGGGTATCCTTGCATCGCTTCTCTATTACTTCGGATGGCGCAACATCGTCATAGAAGAGACCGAGCACTTCGCTCTGTGGGGTGCGAGGGGTTTCCAGCAATCCTACCTTGAAGGAGAGCTTGCGACCTTCACCATCGATAAGAAGCTCTTAGAATCCTACACTTCCATGGAGGATGTCTCCCGTGAACTACCGAACGCTCTACGCAAGTCAGTGACCTCCAAAAAAGCACTGAACCTGCAAAAGAGATATGTGGGAGGTATCGGGGGTCGAGGCACCATCTTTGGTGGGGACATCAAAGGAAAGGTCCCCCAGCTTTTCTCATCCATGGACGAACGCAGTATCGACAAGAAGGTCGAGGAGCTCGTGTCCCATGGGGAGTTCGGACTCGCCATTCGGGGGCTTACCGAGGGTGAATCGGAGGTCTCTACTTCTTCTGCGCTTCGGTCCAAGTTCAAGTCTACCAACTGGATAACGGTCCAGGTAACGGGTGGACCCGAAAGCGGTGACATCCTGGAGCTTGAGATCGGTGTGATCCTGGCCTGGCTTGGTGGCAGCAACACCGAACTGGAGCTTGACACGGGACAGTTCATTCGTATAGATTGAAACCCCTTACCAGGTGATAAGATGGATTATCCCCAGACCATCGATTACATCTATTCCCTGGAAAGGTTCGGCATCAAACTCGGATTACAGAACATGAAGTATCTGGACAAGACCATGGGTGGTCCAGCCCAGGTCTCGGACAGGTACATACATATCACAGGGACCAACGGCAAGGGTACCTGTTCAGAAGTTACAGCTGCATTGCTCACAGCCTTGGGAAACCGTGCCGGTTGCTTCACATCACCTCACATCGAAGACTTCGCGGAGAGGATGCATGTAGATGGAAAGTGGGTTCCACAGGGGTTCGTTATAGATTTCATCAAGCGTTACAGACCGATCTTCGAGCTAATGGATGGGATGGACCAGGTGGCCCACCCGACGTTCTTTGAAGTGGTCACTGCAATGGCCTTCGACCATTTCCATCAACAGAACGTATCCAAAGCTGTGATCGAAGTGGGGCTAGGCGGCAGGCTCGATGCTACAAATATCATATCACATCCCATCTGCACTGTAATCACCTCTGTGGGTCTGGACCACACGATGCAGCTTGGTGAGGACCTCGATTCCATAGCCTGGGAAAAAAGTGGGATAATCAAACCAGGCCATCCAGTGGTCATTGGTTTCGGCCCCGAAGGAAAGGACGAGGGGCCGTTCGAGGTCATCAATAGGGAAGCCGAGAAGAAGGGTGCTCCACTATTATTCCTGACAAGGTCTGAGGACCTGTTCCGTTCTACAGACAACTCCATCCTGGTCACGCCGAAGGGTGTGGAAGAGGGGTTTCAGAGCTTTAGCCTAACCATCGGGGAAGATGAGAGAGACTACACGACGAGGCTTCTTGGGGACCATCAGATCAATAATGTTGCCCTGGCTCTGGTCGCCACCTCCATGGGCGTCGGGAATACCGAACCATCCCACATCGATGATGAGAGTGTTCTGCAGCTTCTTGCGAAGTTCACGATACCGGGCCGGTTCGAGCAGCTACGGGTCCCTAGAGGTAGAGATGTGATCCTGGACATCTGCCACAATCCACAGGCTGCACAAGCTTTGGTCGAAACCGTGCAAAGCATCCACCCTTATGGTGTAGACCTCATCTTCTCAAGCATGAAGGACAAAGAGACCGAGAAGGTACTTGAGGTCCTTTCGACCATCGTCCATAACGTTCACATCGCTCATCTGGACTTACCACGAGCTCGGGCTGTGGATGAGATGGAGGATATAGTAAAGGAGGCCATAGCCGTTGACATGGTCTCCACTATCATCTCCGATGAGGATCTCGTGAACATTCTTGGGACCAGTGACAGACCAATGCTCATTACAGGCAGTCTTTTCCTAATCTCCAGGGTCCGACCAGTGGTCCTTGGGATGATAGGTACGTAGTATCTATCCATAAATACTTACTAATACCACCTTTTCCTTGGCCTCATCCAAACCCATGCCAGTATGGCAGGTGGTCATATGGAAGGATCCTACGAAAAAACCCTGGACAAGATGCGGGAGAGGCTCGACAAGGCCAACTTCAGCGAATGGTACAACGACGTCATAGAGCTTGCAGACCTATCTGACAAGCGATACCCGATAAAGGGAATGAACGTCTGGACGCCATACGGCTGGAAGGTCATGCAGAACATCGACACCCTCCTGAGGAAGGGATTGGACGCAACTGGTCACGATGAAGTGTGCTTCCCGTTGCTCATTCCAAAGACAGAGTTCCAGAAGGAAGCTGACCACATCAAGGGCTTCGATGCAGAGGTCTATTGGGTCACCCACGGTGGCCTCAACGAGCTCGACGTCCCGCTGCTGCTCCGCCCTACTTCCGAGACCGCCATGTATCCGATGTTCGCACTCTGGATAAGGTCGCACACAGACCTTCCGCTCAAGACATACCAGCTGGTCAACACCTTCAGGTATGAGACGAAGCAGACCAGGACGTTCATCAGGGTAAGGGAGATCCACTTCTTCGAGGCCCACACTGCCCATGCAGATTTCGAAGATTCCGAAAGGCAGATCCGTGAGGACCTCCAGATAATGAAGGACCTGGGTAAGGCCCTATGCCTGCCATACGTCCTTGCAAAGAGGCCAGAGTGGGACAAGTTCGCAGGAGCTTTCTACACCATTGGTATCGACTGCCTCATGCCCAACGGCAAGACCCTGCAGCTTGGCTCGATACATGAGTACAAGGAGAACTTCTCAGTACCGTACGAGATCCAGTACGAGGACGCGGACGGTGAGCACAAGTATGTTCACCAGACCACCTACGGTATGAGCGAGAGGATCATCGGCGCCCTTGTAGGCATCCACGGTGATGACCGGGGCATCATTCTCCCTCCTGACGTTGCACCTATCCAGGTGGCTATCGTGCCTATCTACGTCAAAGGCAAGCAGGACATGATCAACGAGGTCGCACAAGCGGTCCACAAGCGTCTTATCGAAGCTGGTATCAGGAGCAGGCTCGATGACAGGGATATCCGCCCAGGTAACAAGTTCTATCACTGGGAGCTCAAGGGTGTGCCCCTGCGGCTTGAGATAGGACCAAGGGATATCGAGTCCAAAAGCTGCATCGTCGTCCGCAGGGATGATGGTTCAAAGCATCAGGTCGCGCTTGATGAGCTCGAGGACACCCTTGCCATCATGCTCAAGGAGACCTCTGAAGTGATCCTTGCCAAGGCTGAAGCAATGCTTGAGGAGAACACAACGACCGTCCTTGACCTACGGGACGCCATCGGTGATGATGACGAGACCATCAAGGGTATCCTGAAGATGCCTTGGTGTGGTTCCGAGGACTGTGCAGAGACCATCGAGAAGGACTTGGACAGGATCCTGCTCGGAGTTCCTGTGCCTATTGACGATCCTAACTTCGAGTGGGACGATGTTAAGGGTAAGGAGTCGAATTGTGTGTCGTGTGGGAAGCCTACGAGCAATTGGACCTACGTAGCCAAATCTTACTGATGTACCCCCTCCCCTTAGAATAGTGGGAAGGATCTTAGCGGAGCCTGTAAATTTCTTGCGTGGCTATTCAACGGACCAGAAATTTCAGGCTGCACCTGCGTCAGGCCGTCGCTAGCTCTAGCGGCCGCGGGCACTTTGATGTTAGGTTAGCTTACGCTACGACCTAAACAATAGAAGACTCCAGTAACTTTTCTCCGTCAATAGCTAATGCAACGAAAAGTTCTGGACCCTCCTGCGGCTTGTCGTCGATCATACTAGCGCCGCGGGGGCTTTGATGTTAGGTTGGCCTAAGCTGCGACCTAAACATCAAAGAATAAAAAAGGGTTTTGTGAGGGACCTTTCGGTCCCTCACGGGTCCGCTTGCATTAGAAGTAATGCAAGTGGAGGTCAGATGGACCAGTGTCTGAACCGTGGGTTCCCTGGTAGTGGATGTTCCCTTCACCCTCGGCGGACACATCGATCACGACAAGACCGGCATACACTGCATCTGGGATGTAGAAGTAGAAGTCGATCTGATAGAACGTGATCGTGCTCCAGAACTGAGCCGTCGAAAACGTATTGTTGATGAACACGATGGCGTTACCATCATGTCCTGAATACTGACACGCTGGTCCACCATCACTGGCTGTGTCATATGGATCAAGTCCAAGATCACCTGCAACCTTGCTTGCTTGCAGGTCATTTGCGCTCAGAGTGATGGTTGGTAGCTCTGCATCTTCTGGTGTCCACATCCATCCGGCCATGCTCTGGTCGTACTGGAACTGGACGCCATCACCGTCAAAATCATCGTCGACGGTCATGTATGTCAGGTCCTCACCGATACTTGCATTGTGGAACCCTATCGTAATGTTCAATGGGGTATACCACTCCTCTGTGATCGGCTGACTGCCTGGGGCAGTTGACTCGAGGCCGACCCAGATGGACATGAAGTACTGCTTGCCCTTCTGCATTGGCATCTCCGAGAACCTCCATGGGAATCCATATCTAGTGTAGGAGAAGTATGCAGCTGGGTTGTTGATCACGGTCTGGCCTGAAGCATCATCGGTCCAGAACTGTGGTTTGTAGATGGTACCGCTGTCTGGGTCCTGGATGTAGTTGAGGGCAACAAAGGTATCAAGCCTCTCATCTGGGATGGTAGGCCTTGGGTCCCAGTTGTCTTCCATTCCATCAGCGCCCAGTGGTGGATTGCCCAATGGGTCCTGGTCACCATCATCAGCAGCTGGATGAGTATCGTAGTTGTTCCACCTGTATGGAGTGCCCTTGTTCATAAAGGCGAAGGCTGGGTCGCCAGCCCATCCGGTGGCTACCTGAACCGCAGAGATCTTGGCCTCTGGCATTCCGAGGTCGACGTATGCGTTCCACCAGACTGCAATGCACATTGGGTTGATATGCCACCAGGCCACACTTGTGGAGTCCTCTGGAAGTCCACCAAGGCCCTGTAGGTAATACTGATGGGAAAGCTCGAAGTAAGATGCCCACCAGGCGAAGGCCTGCTCAGTCTGGAGGTTGACGCCGCTGTTCGGGTTGCTAAGGTCCAGTCCAGGGTCCTCACGGTCTGGTGTGATCCCAGTAACCTGTGTATAACCGAACTCCTCGACGGAGTTATCGTTGATCGGACCTGGGCCAAGGAGCTGACACTCGACGTTGTCGAGAAGCTCATCCCCGTCAGAATCCTCATCGTTGGGGCTTGTTCCAAGGAAGTCCTGCTCCTCAAGGTTCAGGATGTGATCGAGGTCGTTATCCTCCCATGGGTCGTCAAGACCATCATTATCTGAATCAACAAGGAACGGGTCGGTGGATCCCCTGTTGATACCGAGCTCAAGGCCATCGGCCATGAGGTCATTGTCAGTGTCCCAATCATATGGGTCTGTGCCAATGTCGATCTCTTTGAAGTCTGGGAGACCATCCTCATCAGAATCCCTAAAGTATGGATGCTTGAGGGTATGTGTATAATCATTCTGTAGAAGGTCGTCAACGACCGGGTCACCGCTGCCTATCATCTTATTGATAAGAGCAGGCTTGAAGACATTGATGCTACCTGTGTAGAAACCATCGTAGTCAGAATCGACGAAGTGTCCATCGGTGGACTCCTTGTCGATACCGATCTCGTTGCCGTCCATCAGAAGGTCGTTATCTGTATCCCAATCGTTGGGGTCAGTCGCGAACTCGATCTCCTTGTCGTCCGGGAGTCCATCGCCGTCAGTGTCCGGATTGTTCGGGTCTGTGCCCATCATCATCTCGGCCATGTCAGAGAGGCCATCACCGTCGTCGTCGGAGTTTCCATCACCATCACCATCGCCACCTTCGCCGTCCTCGCAATCTCCCCAGCCAGCATCGCCGCCCTGGTTGCCTCCACCGCCACCGCCAACACCATCGTTCCTGGTGTTGAGTGGGTATGGGTCATCAGGGTCCAGATACTCGTCACCATCGGTGTTCGGGTTCTGGGGGTTGGTATGGATATACCGAGGGGAACCATCTTCGTAGGTTCCGGACTGACGGAAGTACTCGTCATAGTTGGTGTAGTTCGGAGGAGGGACCTGGGTGAAGTCTGCATATTCCTCGCCGCCAGCATAATCCTCGTCATCTACAGCATCATCAGGGTCTGTAGGGTCAAGGTTGTACTCCCACTCCCATCCATCCGGAAGACCGTCGTTGTCAGTATCTGCATTGTTCGGGTCACTTCCGGCATCGAACTCATCCACGTTCGTAAGGCCGTCGCCATCAGGATCGAAAAGTGCGTCACCGGGGTCCAACGGGTTCATTGCCGTTGCGACACCGACGATAGCTGATCCTGCTAAAACCATAGTGATCAATACGATCAATATCCACTTTGTGTTCAGCATGTCTACCACCGACCGCTTGGGGTAATCTTGCGCTCCTTCCTATATATACTCTTTTTGTTCATGTGTAGTGGAATGCAACACATAATACACGTGTACGCGCGTAGCCAGAGTATGTACAGTAGCAAGTTAGATGATATAAAGTATGCTATAAATATATTTTTTGTTAGGTTATAGATAACTAACATTATAGTATTTCTATCCCGCAGAGCTGTCTTTTTTCGTATCTTCGCCCAGCGCTATCGCTATTAACAATAAGGAAAAAAGGGTCCGAAGATGACGGATCAGTAATCGTCATCCTCGTAATCGTAGTCGTAATCGTCCTCTTCGTCATACGAAGTATTGTAGGAGTAGTCGTCCTCCTCTTCCACCTCGACGTCGATGTCCTCGTCGTACTCCGACTCCTCATCATACTCGTCGTCGTAGTACTCATCCTCCTCCTCCTCCGCCTCATCCTCTCCGAAGACGTAGTCACAGTTCGGACATACCTCTGCCTCGGACTCCAGGGTAGCGCCGCAGTTCGGACACTCGAAGAGGTCATCCTCGAATTCGACACCGCACTCTGGACACTCTATGCACTCGTCGTCGACGTATGCACCGCAGTTGGGGCACTGGAAGGTGGATGCGTCCACATCGCCAAAGTCACCGCCGCCATCCCATTCGCGGGATGTAGAGGCCCTGACCGTGCCGCCTTCCTCGCTGACCTCTTCCTTCTTGCCGCCCATGATGACTGCAGCGACTATCAGAAGGATGAACAGGATAAGACAGATGACACCAAGCACGATGAGTAGGATGATCACCCAAAGTGGGAGGTCGTTGTCTTCCTCGCCGTCTCCACCAGCAACAGGCTGCGTGATCTCGCTGGCAGCCACAGGACCAAGGTCCTCTGTCACACCAGATCCTGCCTGGACCTGCTCGGGGATCATGGTGTTCTCGTCATCGATGATGCCCATGGTGTAGTTACCAGGCTCGACATCCAGGAACGTGAATGTTCCAGTTGCTGTCGTGGTTGTGGTATAGTTCGTGCTAGGGTCGTCATCGTTCTGGAGGTAGACCGTGACACCTGCCAGCGGACCGGTCTCGTTCGAGAGCACACCGGTCACGGTTGCTGTCGTAACAGTGGTTATGGTCGTAAAGGCAAAGGTGATCTCGATGTTCTCACCGTCAACGGTCTTGACGTTCTGAAGAACGATCTCATAATGGGTGCCTTCGATGAGTGGGTCCAATGGGATGACGGTCAAGGTCATTCCATCAGGGCTCAAGGTGAAGTCGACTCCCAGTGCAGCGCCCTTCATAGCAAGCGTGAGCGTGCTATTTGGTGTCAATGTCGAGGCATTGATAGGTGCTGAAGATGTTATGACGATAGCTGTATCGAGCGCAACGTCCGTGGCATCGTTGACAGGGGTGATCATGGTGATGGTTATCTCTCCGCCAAGCGTTTTGAAGGAGGAAACCCAGTCAGCTGCCAGGAACGGTGCGCCGTTGGCATCCCTTACATCAGTGGTCAGTGTCACATCGTACCACTTGCCCTCTGCAAGAGGAGCGTCTGGAAGGAAATCTATCTCGGTATCAGAGTATGGGTCGATGTCACCGGCCACCACTGCACCGCCCCTCTCCTGCATGAAGAAGGTCGAGACGTTGATGGTATCGGTGTCCACGGCCTGGCTGAACTCGATGGTGAAGAACTCCTCGTTGGGGTCAACACCGTCATCACCATCGGGGATGGAGAAGCTGACATCGATGTCAGCAAGGGCGTAGAGTGTGATGGTCGCTACATTGACGACCGCACCATCCACAGCGATGTCAGTTCTCTCATCTGTTGAGTAACCGACAGCGGAGAAGGTCAGCCTGTAGGTTCCGGCCTCGAGATCGTCAAAGGTGTAGTGACCAGTGGTATTGGTCGTCTCGAAGTCTACTTCTGCGGTCTCATTATAAAGGGTCACTGTGGCGCCTGCAAGGGCTCCAGCGAGACCATCGTTGACAACACCGGCAATGGTACCCAGTGGTGCTGTGGACATATTTAGAGCAACATCCTCGACGAAGGTCACGTTGTCGGAGACGTTGAGTTCAACGATGATCACATCGTAACCGGCCTTTGTGAACACAAGGTCATACAGACCACCTGGTAGGTTCAGGTCGGTGAAGTTGTAGGCACCGGTCTCGTTGCTATTGGTGGAATGCATGGTCCCGTTTATTTCCACCAGACAGTCCTGGATGACGTCTGTGGTAAGGAGGTCCGTGACCGTACCTTTGATGGTGATGGTGAAGTTACCATCCCATGCCTGGGTAAGGTTGATGGTGGTCTCTGCCATGTTATTGGACGCATTGAAGTCGGTCCAGTTGTATGTGTAGACCAACCTGAAGTCACCGAACCCGGTCGGGGTCCAATCGTATGTGAAGGGATGGGTGGCACCTGATGCAAGTGGACTGCCTGTAAGGTCAATGGTATCGCTTTCATTGGAGACCATACCTCCTCCATCCTCGTAGACCTGGACCATATATGGGATGCTCGTAATGTCATCGTTCCCACGATTGGTGGCCTTCAAGTTCATGTCAACATTGGCTGGAAGGATCAGCTGTGTATCGTCATATGGGGTGTCAGCCACAGCCTCGACATCGATGATCTGCTGGAAGTCAAAAGAGACGTTCTCCCAGGTCACATTGTCATCGAAGTGGACAGAGAAGTTGAAGTGATACTGTCCATCACCCAGTGGTGTCCAGCTGGTGTTGAAGGTCTGTGTGTTCTCGAGCGTGATACCTTCTGCGGAGCAGTTGGTCTCGTCAGCGAACACCAGAGAGCTGGAGTCATAGATCGAAAGGTTCAATGTTGCGTTCTGGATACCACCTGGCCACGTTGATGTCACATCGACGGAAACAGTGCATTCGTCCCATCCGAAGTAACCGTAAGCGGTGATTCCGATAACGTTCACAGAGTCGACATTGATGTTATCAATGGTCGCATTTCTAGTTCCGGTAGTCCCGTTCTCACCGAGGATCTCCTCTCCAGAGGAGACCATGATGAACGCTGAAAGTACCAGAAGAGCTGTCACGAGTGCAATCGACAAAGCCTTGGCTCGCATAAAATACACCCCAATCATTGGTGGATAATACTCATATTATAAAAACCTATAGATATAAAGGTTACCCTTAATTTTATATAGGACGGATTTACAACTTAATAAATGTGTTTCGCAATGGATAAAAGACCTTAAAAATGAGGGCCCCTGCCTATTATACTTAATGGAGTAGGAGGCGCATCTGAAGCACTGGATGGTCACTTCTTTCGCTTCTTTCCCTTCTTCCGCCCTTTCTTGGCCTTTTTTGGGGTTGAGGGGGGCTCTTCTACCGGTTCGATCTCCTCATCCTCAGAAGGGTCGGTCGCAGGCTCATCAGTGTCTTCTTCTGGGTCAGACCCATCGGTAGCTGGTTCCACATCATCAGTGATCTCTTCGACATCCTCGGGCACCTTGCTCCGATGTTCTGGCTCGATGATCTGTCGACCGTCCGCATCGAAGAGCGGTTCATCAACGGTCTTCTCTGGCTCATCCACATGAAGCTCTGAACCACACTCTGGACAGACCTCGTCATCAATGTCGATGCTCGCGCCACATTCGTAGCACCTGAACACTTCCAGCGTCATTCCATGGCCGCACTCGGGACAGTCCGGTGTCAATGCATTGACCAATGAACCGCAGTTGGAGCATTCTACGATAGAGATCGGCTCATCATCATCATCGTCCTTCTCCTTCCCTCCACGTCTGATGAGGACATAGACGATGATAAGCAATGTCAGCAGGATGATGAAGATGATCAACGCTATGACCCAGATGGGGAGGATCTCCCCATCATCACTTTGTTCAAGTTCGATGGTGATGGTATCCGATGGCGACGTAGGTGTATCTGCCACCACATGGACCGTAATCTCCCCATCCTTGTCCGGTAGTTCGACCACGACCGACCAAGCATTGTTGTGGACCTGTGCATGGTAGGTCCTATCATCCACCGTTACCTCGACGTCCGTCCCCTCTGGCATGCCCCGGGTCGATCCCTGCAATAGGAGGTTCGAACCAGCATCCAACGACCCATTGATCGGTAGGATCGAGATGGTCTGTGTGGAGGTTGAGACCTTTGTGCTTATGTTGATCTCCATGCCTGAGAAGGACCCGTTCTCATGTGTGAACGGCTCGATCGTGATCTGATAATCGACATCGGCTGCGAGGTCGTAGAACAGGGAAACTGTGAACGATACATTGTCATAGGACCTGTTGATAGCCGGTGCCGTTGGAGAGATGGAGGCGGAGATCGCCGAGGGTTCGACGTCGTGTGAGAACCGCAGTTCCACTGGGCTTTCCGGCATCAATGAATCTGGGACATCGCCAACACTGCAAGTGATAGTGAAGAAGGTATACAGGTCAACGGATATTGGCCTGGCCAAGACCTTGTCCCCATTGATGAACGTTATCGAGTCGGATATGGTCAGCGTATACAGCTTGTCCGGCGTCAGTTCCATCTCTGGCTTCAGTGTGATGGACGAGTTGGTCAAGGATATCACATCCATGTCCACAACGCCTGTTGGCCCAACAAGCTGAATGGAGCTTGTTGAATTGATCGTACTTGACCGAGACAGGTTGCTCATGGATATCCCCAAGGTCGACAGGTTCACATCACCTGTGAACTCGATGTACAGCTCCATATCCGTATGGACACGTCCCTGTCCATATGGGGTCATTGCGAAACCAGGTTCGAGCTCGTTCAAAGTGAAGTCGATATTGGACACATCAACACCAGAGACAAGGTCAAGGTCCGTGTTAGATGAAGAATACCTTTGAGAGGTCCCATCAGCTACGATGATAAGATCATCGACCGAATAGGCTCCAATGTTCAGGACCAGGGTGAAGCTTCCCGTGACCTCGGATGTAGTCTGCGCTCCCCCGGCAGATACCTCGATCCCGCCCAATGGTCCACCTGCACTATCAGTGATATGACCGGATATCGAAATGTCATCCCAATCCTTGGTCGTGAACGTGACCACGTGGTCCTTCCAAAGGGGATTTGACCCATTGATATCGACAACATCACTGCTAATGAAGAGCTCATGCGCAGCCCCTCTGACAAGTTCAGGATGCGAAAGTTCGAAGGTGAGGTCATCGGTTGTGGATATTCCTGTTATGAGGCTCTGGCCGGACACACCTGTGCGAGAAAGGTCCACAGAAGTGTTCACAGAATCCAAGTCCATAGGGGATTCGAAAGTGATGGTGATCGGTGTGTCGATCTCCACATCGGTGGCCCCATCTGCGGGGTCGGTCGATATTGGTTGGTCCAGCTCTGTGATGTTCAACCAGACAAGATGGTCTCCCCCAACATTTACATTGACGTTCGAGGTGTTGGTGGAGTAGTTTGGCCGCTGCACAGAGACGCTCACGGTACCTGCCACTACCTTCTCGAAGCTAACGGACCCATTGATCATGGGTGCAGATAGCGCATCTCCGACAGTTGCAGTGGCATCGTTGATATTGGAACGGACCGTGAGACGACCAGATGGCCTCTCCGACAGGCTGATGTTGTTCACCATCGAGTAGACGAACGGATCGACATTGACATCGACCGGTGTGGATGTGTATAGGTAATCCTCGACCTGGACCAAGCACTGACCTACAGGAATGTCCCAGATATCGAACGCCCCACCGACAACTGTCAGGGTCTCGTTCACCAATGTAGTACCATCGTACACCTTAACTGCAATTCCTTCACTCGCACCAGTTATGGTCCCGTTCACACCACCCACCTCTTCGAGGACCGTGAGGTTGAGCAAGCTCGCCTGGTCCATGAAAGTGGCGTTCAACAGATACTCACCCGGCTGCAATGGGAAAAGACCGGTGATATCGATGTCAACCTTCACTGTGCTATCCGGTGCAACATCGACGTTCTTCGTCTCATCATGGACGACCTGGTCCTCCCTGGAAAGGATCATCCTGACGTCCTGGTCCTCAACCGAGATGGTGGATGGCTCTATCCCGTCAAAGTTGGACAGCTCCACCTCGATACCAAAGGTGTCCTCTGTGGAATAGGTCCCAGCAACGGGAGTTAGTATCTCCAATCCGATGTTGGTGGAATTGATGATGTAGATGGTACGGACCATCTCCATCGAGCCGATGTCATGTGTATAGTTAGTAGAGACCCTGATAGTGTACTCTCCTTCATCATACAGGGTCCATTTCTTGAACTCTACAGTTGTCTCGTTCCCAGGCTGGTAAAGACCACTGATGTCAAGGGGCTTGGAGTCGTTGAGATACTCTGTTGGACCTTTATAGATAGAGAGATTTGCCACCACCAGTTCGCCCGGGTTCCTGGTAAGGTTCAGGTTCCCAGTGTTCTTGATGGTAGCATTGAGAACATGGTCAATGAACGAGTAGCTCTTGAGATGCTCAAGATTGAGGTCAATTACCGAAAGCTCCTCGATATCCTCCACAAGGAAACTGGTATTGACCGAAGTGTGGCCATGGACAACACAATCGATGTAATATGTCCCGGCCGTCAGGAACGGTGTCGAGTTCGGAACACCGATAGGGCCAATGGGTTGGTCGATGAGGTGTCTTGGCGTGTCGAGCAGGATACCGACATCATCGAACAACCTGCAGGTCATGCTGACTTGGTTAACAGGGACATTGCCAATGTTGTCAAGAATGACCGTGATATTGTACTTACCTTCTGGATATTTGCCAAGTGCACCCTTGCCTTTGAACGGTGATGAGAGTTGCACGTCCTTGACACCTACCAAGAGGACATCCTGGATGACAATGGTACCTTGTAGTTCATCCGAAACTTCCTTCCCGCCGATCGCAAGTCCATCGACCACGACCTTGTAATCCACGACCCCAGAGTACATCGGGTCCCAATCAAAGAACGTCTCCTGGGTCGCGGCTTTGGGAAGCAAACGGTCCAGCGTTGGTCCGGCCAGGTCCTCGATCATACCGTTCTCGTATTCAAGTGATATGGAGAGTGTGGCCCCTGCAACCAAGGTGCTAGGGCCATTGGTGATGTCCAAGATGATGCTCATGGAAGAGTTCATTGTCTCCCCACCAGCTGATGGGTCACCTGTGAATGTGATATTGACAACATCAATGAATGGAGATGCCGTGGAGCCCTCAACCTCAACCGTATACCCAATGACATGGATGAACAGTAAGGCCATGATAATTACCGCTAAAACGGTGGCTGTTCGGGGGTGATCAACGATCATAAGAGCTCTCCATCCAGAGAAGGATATCAACATCGCAATGGGATATAAGAATTATGTAGGTCACTTCTCAAGGCCATCGAGAAACTCTTTGGCCCTTTCGAGTGCAATGCGAAGCATCCTGTCGCCATCACCGCGACCGTTCAGCCCAGCAGCACCATCGTGTCCACCACCCTGAAGTTCGAACTCCTCGCCCATCTGGCTGAAGAGCTCGGCAAGGCTGAACCCTTGCCTGACCATAGCAGGTCTTGCCCTACCACTTATCCGTACAGCATTGCGGCTCTTGGTGTTCTGGACAAAGGCGATATCGGAACCACAAAGAAGTAGCGCCCTGCACACTGCAGCCTCGAACGAGCCGATGGTGGAAGTGCTTATCATGTGCTCCCCGACCCTGGTGTACTGCATTCGCTTTATGCCTTTGAACACAGCGATGGTCCGGGAGGCATCTGGTGTGCTCTCGTCCTCTAGGACCTGGAAGACCTCATCCATGGTGATGTTCGAGCCCTCAAGCAGCTCGCTGATCGCGTTGAATGAAGCTGGTGTTGCGTACCTGAACTTACCAGTATCGGCCACGACACCAGCAATGAGCATGGACCGGACCTCATCTGTCAGTTCGACATCTAACATCTTCAGGATCTGGAAAACGATCTCTGCGTTGGAGGTCTCTTTTGCAGAATACAAAGGCCTGCCTTCCCAATCACCGATGCTCGCATGATGGTCTATGATAAGAACATCTTCTTTCAGAAGATCGAAACCTTTTATCTGGACCAGTGATGATGAATCTAGAACGACCACATGGTCAAAGCCCTCGGAGGTCGACAGTTCCTCCACCTTGAGCTCGTGGTCCTGTGAGATCCGCTTGACAGGGTGGCTCACAGAATAGGGTGTTGCTATCTGAACGTCTTTGAACATTGTCGACAGGGCCACGGCTGAAGCATATGCATCTATATCGCAATTGATGTGCAACAGCAGCAGGACCTTATCGTCCTTCCACTGCTCAAGTATAGAGACGGTCTCTTCCAGGGTGATGAGCTTGTTGTCAGTGCTCATTTCACATACCCTGCATGGCACTCTGGAGCTCCTGCTCCAGGTCTTTGACCTTCTCGGTCAACTGCTGCTCCTGCTTCTCCATGGACTTGAGCCTGACCTCGATGGTCTCCTTCTCTTCGGTGAGCTTCGCCTCGAGCTCCTTTGGGGAAGGGGCCTTGATCAGAAGGGAGCCAACGCTCCTGTATACTGGGGTCTCTTCATCCACATCAGCAAGTTCTTCCAGGGCCCGCTCCATCTCCTTCATCTGGTTGGACATGTGGTACTTCTGCTCCATTATCATCTGGAGCTGTCCCCTCATCTGTTCGTAACGAGCTATCTGGTCTTCCATCTTCGAAGGCATTTCCATATTACCACCTATGTTCTGTCAGTTGGACATATCGATCCTCTGATCTTCATGCTACAATGCAGCCATTTCATCGTTGAGTTCACCAAGGCCCTAGTTCTTGATATATCTTCTGCTGTAACAGAGATCCTCATTCCATCACTGCAGTCGACCCCTAGCTGGCCCTCGTTCTCCATCAACATTATCCTGGCAAGGTCCTCTTGCTGGTGCTCATCCAAACCTGATATATTGATAGTAATGGATGTTGTCAGCACCGCAGGATCCCTGGCATCATCGGGCATTTAGCACCTTTTTCATGTTAGGTCTTTCCTTGTAGAAGACCTTGGACCCACACTTTTCGCACTGGATCCCAACAGTATTGATGTCAGAGCGGATAGGTTCGCCGCAGTTACCACATTTGTACATGATGCTCACCTATAGTTTGGAAGTTCTTTCACTTGTCCTCAGTGAAAAGGGCCTTCTTACCCTTGTAAGGACCGGTCATTGGGGTATAGGCACCACCTGCGAAGGTGTTACCGCACCTGCTACACTCCCACACTCCAGAGAAGACCCTGTGGACCTTCTTGTAATGACATCTTGGACAATCATGGCCCTTCTTCTGATTGGCCTCAAGGTTCTTGATCCTCTTTTTGACACTTACGCCATAGCGTGGACCGAAACGGCCCGAGGACCCGACTTTCTTGGTACGTCTAGACATGGATATACCTCTGGAGTATTCCCAGTCAAGCAACATCTGATATATATGGTTTCGGATTGTCAGAACATCTGGTCCCTGCGTTGCTGGGCTACGACCTTGGCCATACGTACACATCTGATGACGTCATCACCATCGAACTGACCACCTTTTGATTTGTGGACAGTTCGCACGTTATCCTCCGAATCCACAGTAACTGTCATTCTTGCAGAGCCAGTGGACTCCTCCTCGTCCGAAGGGTCCATCAGGATATGCTCATCGATCTTCAGCATGGTCACACTGATGGGACGTGCTGACAGGTCGATGATGTTGGAACTACCTTCACCAAAGACCTCATCTTGACGACCTTCTATCTCTGATAGAAGCTTCAAACATGCAAGGAATCCGGCATCCTGGAGGTTCCCATCAAAATTCAGAGCATAGATGTCGATATACACGACCCAGACCATCTCTCCTTCCTCGATGCACAGACCATTGAGGTCTATGACGTTCGCATCGTGCAGACCCCTCTCAATGGTCCTGGAAAGCTCTATGGCATCAGGTTTCAGAGGACCCAGCTCGAAGTCTGGTGAGGCCATTGGACAAAGCTCGATATTGACGTTCAGCACACCTTCGCTCGGGCGATCTGGATATGGTGCTCCTTTGCTCACCTTCAATCCAGCTATGGCCAGGGTATTTCCAAGGTTTATCTCCACCGACGCTTCGGCAGTGGACACCACATTTGTGGACATCGTCAGGGGCCGGGACTCCTCAAGGGTCCTGCCATCACTTCTACGCCCATCATCCAGTAGACCCAGGAGGAATGACCGGTTCAAAGATGAGATCTCCCCACCGTTCATTGGCCCACCTCCTCATCGGACTCACTAAGTTGTGCAAAATGACCTCTGATCATCTCCTTTTGCATGTCGTAGACCATCTTCGAACCTGCCTGTGCAACATCCATGGTCTGTGACATATCATCCTGGGATAGGCCTCCGTCGACCTGGAACATGATGAACTTATCACTATCACCCAGCGTTCCGACCTCTACCAGGGTCTGCTCGGGCGATAGTTCCGATGGTGGTTCGATAGATGGGCCGCTACCATCAACGACCACAGAGCATCCGGAGGCAAGTTCTTTGATCGGGATCCCTGCATCAACAAGTGCCATGCTCGCAGCGACCAGGGACAACCAGCGTATCCCAATAGAGGCCTCCATGACCTCGAAATAGATGTCAATGGACGTTTTCGGATACCTCTGGACGAACATCACCTCTTCCAGGGCCTCCCCCAGTATCCGTGAGATCTCTGTGGATCGTCTATCAGGACCAGGTCGTTTCCGCTCCTGGGAAGAGAATGGTGCAAGATTGTACTTGCACTGGACTATGGCCTTGAGTGAATCCTGAAGATGTCTGGGATATACCTCTCGAGGACCGTAAACAGCACAGATGACATTGTTCCCCCCAAGCTTGACCTGGCAGGAACCATCGGCTCTACCTATCCTTCCTATCTTCATCTCCATCTGCTCGATCCAGCGCGTATCGCTGTCTGTCAGCTCGTAGGAGCTGTGCGGGTCTTGTGCCAAATAGCTCACATCCTTTCAGATAATACTAGTGGAACATCCTGGCATCTGCGAAATAGAGCTCTATCTCCTTGTTCAGCTGTTTGGAGTAGCACCGACGCTCTATCAGGTCCAGTGCACCGAGTACCAGGTCCACATCCTCTGGTTCGCCATCCACCCAGAGGACTCCGTTCTGTCCAATGAATATCCTGCACGACGTTGCGCCTTTGAGAACCGATATCATCGAGCCGTTCTTGCCGATGACCAGGGGCACCATCGTGGGGTTAATCTTTACCAATCTACCGCCATTGAGCTTTTTGAGCCCAGGTCCGTTCAGGACCACGGTGGTCCGATATCTGACGTCCACATCCGTGATACGTAGGATAGCAGCATCGCCGACGCTTAGGTATTCACCTGTCTCGCCGAAGTCCACATCCCAGGGGACGTCCTTGAAGTGAAGGAAAGCAGTGTAGGGGGAGTTCAGGTCGAATGACCAGTTAGTATTGGAATATTCACGAACGGTCCCAATGACCAGGTCATCACGTCTGGGTAGATACTTCCCCCTTATCGGAATGACATTGACAGTGTTACCTCGGACGGAAACAAGGCCTATCCTAGTGGAGATGATATCGTCACCTCTTTTGATGGTCCCGTAACCGGGGACCATCCCTTCTTCTCCCAAAGTGTCTCCAGGTACTACAAGGTCTGTGACATCTTCGCTACCGTTCATAATACTGTCCATTATCTCACGAATAATACTATTTCAGGATCTTGGTCTCTATGTTGCCCTTGGTCTTTGCGTTCAGCCTGTCAAAGAAATCAAGCTGGACCCCAGCGGGGATCTCGACCAGGGCGATCCACTGTCCGTCGGATGTCCATTCTTCCTTTAGGATCCGACCGAACTCCTTGCAATCCCCGTAGATCCTACCTTGGTCCGTCCCAGCAACCTTAAGGGCCACTGTGATCTTTTCGAACCTGATGGGCAGGACCGTCTGTATCTCCTTCAGGACCTCCTGCACCTGCAGGTCCACTGGTTTGAACGGGTCTATGTGGACCTTGGCCTCCTCCATCGCGATCTCTATCCTTGCAGGAGGATGTGGCAGTGAGGTCTGAGGATTGATCGCGTTCTGTGCGATCTTTGTGATGATCTGCTTTGTCTTCTGCTCGACCATCTTCTTTCTCTGTTCTGTAGTTAGATGGATATCGCCATCGAGGATGATGACCTTGACGATGGCATGCATGTCCTGGGTCTCGAAGATCTTATCAATGCTCTCTTCTGATGCCCTGTCGCCCTTATGGGCGTCCTTGAACACGTCCTCAATGACCAGTAGTTCATTGAAATCTGGTTCATTGGCTGGATCCTCACGATAATCCTGAGCCAGGTCTGGGTCCACCAGGATCTCGAACTTCTCCCCACCCCGCTCAAGTCTTGCGACCACCGCGTCGTCAAGGGAGACCATTTCATGAGCCTCCTTACTTCTTCAAGGCCTTCTCGACGTACTTCTGGACCTTGGCCGGGTCGATCTTTTCGAAGCTCTCGGTCTTCTGGACCACGCCGATCTCCACAGCAGGAGCGTTCAGTCCTCCCTCTGTAGCGATCTCGAGTGCCTCAAGACCAAGACCAATGGCCTTGTCCATGGAGATGTTCTCCTTGTACTTGTCCTCGAAGACCTCCATAACGGTATTCCTTCCGGCACCGATGGAGCCTGCCTTGTAAGCCATGAGCGCACCGCTAGGGTCCGTTTCATACAGCTGTGGTCCCTTGGAATCCACACCAGCGATGAGAAGCGCTGTGCCGAAAGGCCTTACGCCGCCATACTGGGTGTAGTTCTGCTTGAAGTCGCAGATCTTTTTGACAAGGATCTCCACAGGCATCATCTCATTGTAAGTGATGCGGTTGATCTGTGCCTCGACCCTTGCCCTATCCACGAGGACCCTGGCGTCTGCCACCAGCCCAGACGTTGCACATCCGATGTGCTCGTCGAGCTTGAAGATCTTCTCGATGGAGGAGGGCTCGATGAGTCTGCTCGTTATCCTCTTGTCGATGATGAGAACGACTCCGTTGTTGAACTTGAGTCCAACGGTCGTGGTCCCCCTCTTTACTGCTTCCCTTGCATATTCCACCTGAAATAATCTACCATCGGGTGAAAATACTGTGATTGCCCTGTCATATGCCATGTTGCCAGGTTGCATCGTGAACATCTCCTGTGGCTTTAAATAAGAACGATTTGCCACTAATCACGAGCATTTACTAAATACTTTTTCCTCGCTTTCTTTATGGTACCTGAAATGCCAACAGTTTCTAGATGGCAGTCAGGAATGTCGATGGCTTCGACGATACTGATGATCTCATCCCGATACTTATGGTTGAACCTGACTATCCCAAAGGAGCCATCATAGACCGTAAGCCATGGTTCCACCTTTTCAAAAAGGTCCTTTGAGATACCATTTGCAGATGACCTGATGAGGTTGATCATCTCCTTTCTATCCACAGCATCAGGGCGACTGAGCCGAATGACGAGGTATCTCTTCCTTGGAGTATCGTCCATCGTAGATGCAATGGATTCCTCGTTTATGAGGATTGTCGAGGTTGTAGGCCTTGTCTTCCCAATTTTGTGTGGCCAGTGTTGTGCCAGGCAGGATATTATTGTACAACGTTTTCCAAAAGGTTTAATATTGCAAAGGCTTATGGGATGAATGAGGCTGGATGTTGTACATTTCCAGTAGTTCCAAGATAAGTCCCTCGGTGGTGCTGGCCACCGTCCTCACAACCCTCCTGTTAGTCGTGGCTATGCCCGATGTAGTGGATGAGGCACCAGAGGTCATGATCGACGCTGAAGCAGCCCCAGCCGGGCAGCTGATGCCCGTCACCCTCCACTTCATGGGTAGCGATCATCTTACTCCGACCCCACCGAGCATCGATGACGATGAGATAAGACGCACCGTTCAGAACGGTTTCGTCTCAGGTCGTATCAAACAGTTCGGGTCGGTCCAGTGGAAGCATGTAGGCACATGGTCTTCGGATGCTATTCATACAGACCTGCTGATGAGCGAGTCAGCAACCTTCTCCATTTGGGCCGAGAACGAGTTCAGGGTCAGCGGGAAGTTCAGGTTCTCGATCCTTGCCAACGGGCAGCAACCTCCGGTCATCGGCCCGATCGAGACCGGTACACACTACATCGACGATGAACCATCAAGGATCGAGGTAACAGCGAACCTCGGCTCTAATGTCACACCTCTACACAAGTCTGACAGGATGGAGATACGTGTCGAGGGAGCGGTCAATGGTGGTTGTACGGTCCTATACGGCAGTGGCAATTTCGCATCAGGCATGTCAGTGACATGCAACGGTCTGGCCATCGAGAAGTTCGAGAAGAAGGAGAACTACATCCAGGCCCAGGTCCTTGACACCTGGGGTGTGGAGAGGCATTCCATCTTCAAGCAGGTGACCGTTAATGGATTGGTCCTTGAGATGGAACCGAACTATCAGCTTTCCAACGATCTCCAGAGACAGCATCTGTGGGAATGGTTCATAGGAGACCTTGAACCTGGCAACCACGAGGTCGTCATCGTTTTCGCATACGGAGAAGGTTATGCACCACAGACCCAGACCATATCCATTGAGATGCTCCCAGAGACCAACATCATTGCGAGGAACGAAGAGACCTTCGACATATTACTACCTGCTTTGATCGTTGGGACCATCATCTTACTAGTGGTAGCTTTCCTTCTTATTATGTTTCTTAGAAAACGATATCAGGACGATCCACAGAAACGGGATATGTCCACGGGTATCATTCTTCTGGTCATTGGTATCGGGGGTCTCATTGCGACCGTTCCGATCTCAATGTTCTTTGCAGATATTATCGGTCTGCCGATGTTCATCGGTGTGAGCTGTACCTTGGTTGGTCTGTTGCTCGTTATCTGGAACCTCGACAGGACCGCGAAGCTTAAAGCCTCCTTGAAAAAGAGCCTCAAAGGAGCAAAGCCCAAAAAGCTCAAGTTCAAAGGCAAGCGTTCAAAAGCTTGACCCTATTTCCGGAAGTGATCACATGAAGACGAAAAGCGCATGGATGGCCCTTCTCCACCTGGCATTGGTGGTCCTATTAGTTGCAATGGTATTCCTATTGTTGCCATCCGTCACAGCAGAGGAGGAAGAGCAGCCGATAGTCGCAGGTGCACAGATGGTTCCTGTGACCATGCTATTGAGGGAGGGGTATGAGATGTCACCCGAACCACCAGATGAGGATGACGTCGATCAGACCGCCGCCTGCCCAAATGGTTACGTTGGTGAGGGGTTGCTAGGATATGGATTCATCAAAAGGCTCGGAACGGTCTATCCTAGATATATCGGCACCTGGGCCTCTGATGAGCTCAAGGACGACCTTATCGTCGATGGGACCATCACTTTCGAGGCCTATTATTTCAAGAAGGCCGAGGCCAGCGGAACCCCTAACGGAAAGATAATCTTCTCTCTGATGCGGAACGATCAGCCATGGATCCCAGAGATGAAGACCGGTTCACTTTCTTTCAGGGAGACCGTTAAGAAGATCTCTCTCACCTACAAAGCATCCGGAAACCTTACACCCCTGGCAAAGGGAGATACTCTCCAATTAAGGGTCACCTGTGAGGTCAATGGAAATGGTGGTTACATCTACTATGGCAGTAGTTCATATCCATCTGGTGTCAGGATGACCTGTAGCGCTATCAGTATCAAGAACATCGTTCCTTCTGAAAGGGCTGACAAGTTCGAGGTCGAATACACCGATTCGTTCGGTATTTCCCCTGCAAAGATGGGTTCTCAGTTGTTACTAGACGGGGTAGCTCTTGAATCTAGACCTCAATATGGTATGACCCCAGAATACAATCGACTGTTCATCTGGAACAACTACGACATCGAGATATCCGAGAACGAGCAGCACATCGTCACCGCTATCGTTTCCTATATCCGGGACTTTTCTGGAACTGAGAACGAGACCGTCATATTCGAGCTTTCGTTCAGTATTAAACCCATTCCCACGGATTGGGGTAAGATCGTCGGCGACCTGGCCGGCCAGATAATTCCGATACTGATAGGCGTAGCCTTGTTCGCAGGATTCGTAATTACGATAATTGCTGTGTTCGCAATGGTGGTGGGCAAGATACGCTCAGCTACAAAGGGACGGGGTGGTGGTCGCGGTAAACGAGGGCGCGGACCCAAGGGACCCAAGGGGAAGAAGAAGGGCAAGATGAAGTTCAAGTTCAAGGGCAAAAGGCCCAGAAAATAAGGGGGGCCCTTTCCCATAACCCAAAGGACGTCCTTTACTGACACGCTTCTGAAGATAGGCGAGAAGAAGCTCTATGTTGCTGTTAGAGCGGAGCCTATGCCAAGGCACATCGCCATTATTATGGATGGTAATAGACGATGGGCACAGGCCATAGGCGAGGACCCGAAGCTCGGCCACAAGATGGGGCGTGACAAGCTCGAAGAGCTTTTAGAATGGTGCCTTGAGATGGACGTAAAGTACCTCACCGTGTTCGCTTTCTCGTCCGAGAACTTCTCCAGGGACCTTGAAGAGGTCCATGCTCTCATGGAACTTTTCACAAAGAACTTCCACATCCTCGCAAAGGACGAGCGGGTCCACAAGAACCAGATACGTGTCAGGGTCCTTGGGAACATCGATATGTTACCACAGGAGCTTCAGGACGCCATCAACCTTGCCATGGACCAGACCAAGGATTATTCCAACTATCAATACAGCATCGCCCTTGCATACGGCGGGCGCCAGGAGATCGTGGAAGCGGTCCAGAACATCTGTCGGGACGTCAAGGAAGGAAAGATCGAGATAGAGGACATCAATGAGAAGCTGGTATCCAGCTATCTCTATACAGATGACATCCCAGACCCAGACCTGATCTTCAGGACCTCTGGGGAGGAACGGATATCCAACTTCCTGCTGTGGCAGAGCGCTTATTCCGAGCTATACTTTTCCGATGTGTATTGGCCTGGATTGAAGAAAACTGATTTTCTCAAGGCCATCTACTCATACCAGAGACGTAAAAGGCGATGGGGCGAGTGATGTCCGATATCTGACATTTTATAACCGTTTTGTAAATTATCCGACAAGGATATATACCCGATATCGGTTTCCCCGGGCTCAAGGTGTGAACCATGGTTCGAAAGAAGGTACTGATATTGGGAGCAGCTGGTAGGGATTTCCACAACTACAACACGTTCTTCCGTGACAATGAGGAGTACGAGGTTGTAGCATTTACAGCCACGCAGATCCCAGGCATCGATGGAAGGAGATATCCGCCAGAGCTTGCAGGAAGCCTCTATCCAGAGGGCATTCCGATCGAGCACGAGAAGGACCTACCAGAGCTTATCAAGAAACACGGCATCGTAGAGTGTATCCTTGCATACAGCGACCTGTCGTATGATATGGTCATGCACATCGGAGCTGTCGTGAATGCAGCTGGTGCAGACTTCAAGCTCATGGGCATCGAGAACACGATGATAAAGTCCAACAAGCCTGTCATCGCTATCTGTGCGACCAGGACCGGCTGTGGTAAATCCCAGACCACCAGGTACGTCATAGAGATCCTTCAGAAGAAGGGCCTGAAGGTCGTGGCCATCAGGCATCCTATGCCATACGGTGACCTTGTCAAGCAGAAGTGCCAGAGGTTTGCAGACTACCCAGACCTCGACAAGCACGACTGCACCATCGAAGAGCGCGAGGAGTACGAGCCCCATATCGACAAGGGTGTCGTCGTCTACGCTGGTGTGGACTATCAGGCCATCCTCGACGAGGCAGAGAAGGAGGCGGACGTCATCTTGTGGGATGGCGGTAACAACGACTTCTCCTTCTACAAACCAGATATCTACATCACCATTGCAGACCCACATCGTCCAGGTGACGAGATAAGCTTCTATCCAGGTGAGATAAACCTTCGTCTTGCCGACATAGTCGTCATCAACAAGATCGATTCTGCATATCCAGAGAACATCGAGATAGTCCGCGAGAACGTAATGGCCATCAACCCGAAAGCCGTCATCGTGGAGGCTGCCTCACCGATCACCGTCGAGGACCCATCTCTAATCAGGGACAAAGTCGCCCTCGTTGTGGAGGACGGACCTACGGTCACCCATGGCGGAATGGGATTCGGAGCTGGCCTCATTGCTGCGACCAAGTTCGGCGCATGTGATGTCATCGACCCACGCCCGTATGCTGTTGACAGCATAATGGAGACCTACGAGAAGTATGACCACCTTGAGACCGTTCTCCCAGCCATGGGATATTCCGTGGAGCAGAGGAAGGACCTCGAGGACACCATCAACAAGGCAGAGTGCGATGTGGTCATCGCTGGAACACCTATCGACCTCACCAGGGTCATCAAGGTGGACAAGCCTCTGGTCAGGGTCAGATACGACCTGCAGGTCATTGGCAAGCCGAACCTTGCTGACGAGATCAACGCCAGGTTGTAAGCTTCCCCCCCTTTGAAGCGTCCACCACAGGCGCTATCTTTCACAGACATAGCAAATGCTATATCCCAAGACATAGAATGCTCACCGTCGAGGTCGAAGACCCCCGTGATCAGTGATCGGGGGTGCAAATCCTCGACTACAGTAGGGCCGCATATGGGTCCCTCCTTGACTCGATGATAGGTAGGACAACCACGCGGCCGCACACCCCCCAGGGCGGGTCAGAGCTGCTGATTCATGATGCGGCTCGTTAGTTCTGGGGGACATTTTTCATTTTCCCATAAGCTAGCGATAGGGGGGAAAATGAAAAGCGCGCGCGGCCGCTTAGGCCATCGACGACCTGACGCGGCTGCGACTTGGATGTTTAGGTCGTAACAACTGCAGGCCTAACATCCAAGTCCGTTGTAAACCACGAAGTGGTTTGAAACTGGACCAGCAATTTCCGCCAGAATGGTCCTACCACTCTCACTTTCTCCCGTCTCGACCTCAGCCTCGAAAGATCGAGGCCCAGCCATGGCTTTGGCGCCTTTGAACCATACGCCTGGCGGGCTTAGGAGAAAGTGTCGGATATGCTGATAATCACTTTCTCCCAAGACGAAGGAAATTGACTGGGATATTTGATATTTTACTGACGTGTGAAAAGTTACTCGCATTCTTGGTGGGTGGGTTCAATTCAAACCTAACTATCCATACTCAGTTTCCAACCCCCACCAGTCACATGCTTCTATACGGAAAAGCTTTATATATGGGGGGTATTATTCCCACTCAACTCAATACTTTTGAGGTGTCTTCTTTATGCCTAAAGAACTTCATACAGGGACCACAACGCTAGGTATCGTTTGCAAAGACGGTGTCGTCCTTGGCACAGAACACAGGGCCACCATGGGCACTTTGATCGCCCACAAGTCCACGCAGAAGCTTTTCAAGATCGATGAGAACATAGGGCTAACCACAGCCGGTCTCGTCGGTGATGCTCAACTGCTGGCAAGATATCTTTCTGCTGAAGTAGAGCTGTTCAAGCTCAAGCGGAAGACCACCATGAGCATCACAGCAGCTTCAACGCTCATGGCGAACATTCTCTCTGGAAGAAGGTATTACCCATACTGGGTACAGCTGGTCATCGGAGGGGTGGATGATGAGGGGGGACACGTCTTTTCCCTAGACGCTGCTGGTGGATCGATTCCAGACGATTACGTCACTACCGGATCCGGTTCTCCATACGTTTATGGTGTCCTCGAGGACCACTATACAGCGAACATGAAACTCAATGATGGTGTGGACCTTGCCATTCGCGGTCTGACCGCCGCTATGAGCAGGGATGCCGCATCGGGCAATGGATACGATATCGCCATGATATCCTCAAAAGGCTGGGTACCTGTCGAGCAGAAGACCATAGATGCTCGCAGGAAGGCCATGAAGATCTAAGGATCTGAATCACACATTCCAATTTCCCAACTCATTCAGACAACTGCTCTTGGAATTGCTTATTGAGAGCTTTATCCATAGTGAGCAGTTGGACAACTTGACGGAGATGATCCGCGATGAGTCTGAACCAAGTACTGAACCAGGTAAAGGCTACCGTCAGAGAACTACTTCCTGACAATGTAGAAGTGACCGAGATAGAGTTCGAAGGACCGGTCATTGTCATCTATACAAAGAACATCGATCTGTTCGCCGAGGACAACTCGATGATCAAGTCTTTGGCCCAGGGACTGCGAAGGAGGGTCGCCATTCGACCGGACCCATCCATGCTTGCAGACCTTGAGAGCGCAGGTGACACCATCCGCGAGCTCGTGCCAGAAGAGGCAAACATCACGGACATCTTCTTCGATACAGACTGCGGGGAAGTGACCATAGAGGCGCTCTCTCCAGGACTTGCCATTGGCAAGCACGGCAACACCCTGAACACGATCAAGAAGAACATCGGGTGGGCCCCAAAGGTCGTCCGAACACCACCTATCCCATCCAAGACTGTCAAGGAGATCCGAGATTATCTCCGCCAGGTCCGTGATGATAGGAAGGACTTCCTCAAAAAGGTCGGTCATAGGATATACAGGGAGATCGGCGACGAGGAGAATTGGGTGCGGACAACATCTCTTGGAGGCTACAGGGAGGTCGGCAGAAGCTGCACCCTCCTTTCCACAAGGCACTCCAAGGTCATCATCGACTGCGGGGTCAGCGTGTCCTCCACCACCAAGTCCTCACCGATCCTCAACGCTCCAGAGGCCCTACCGCTGGAGACCATTGACGCGGTTATCGTTACCCACGCTCATCTGGACCACTCCGGTCTTGTGCCCTTGCTGTTCAAATATGGATTCGACGGACCCATCTATTGCACTGCCCCTACAAGGGACCTCATGGCGCTCCTTCAGATAGATTTCCTGAAGGTCGCTGTGGCAGATGGCAAGAAGACCCCGTACGAGTCATCCCATGTCCGTGAGCAGATCATCCATTGTATCCCGCTGCAGTATGGTGAGACCACAGACATCTCGCCTGATGTTAGGTTGACCTTGCACAATGCAGGCCACATCCTGGGCTCTGCGCTGTGCCACTTCCATATCGGTGACGGACTTCACAACGTCGTCTTCTCTGGTGACTTCAAGTACGAGAAGACCTGGCTGTTCAACGCAGCTGTGAACAAGTTCCCAAGACTTGAGACACTTCTCATCGAGTCCACCTATGGTGGAAGAAAGGACTTCCAGCCATCCAGGAAGGAAGCGTCTCGTGCTCTGCGGGAGATAATCAAGCGGACCATGAAGAAGAAGGGACACGTTCTTGTTCCTGTGTTCGCTGTGGGCAGATCCCAGGAGGTCATGCTCGTCCTTGAGCAGATGATGAGGCAGAAGGAGATAGATCCTGTGCCCGTCTATCTCGACGGTATGATAATGGAAGCGACAGCCATCCATACAGCTTATCCGGAGTATCTCAACAACCAGCTTCGCAACAGGATCTTCCAGCGTGGTGACAATCCGTTTCTGTCCGATGTGTTCAGGCGTGTTGACAGCCATGAGACCAGGCAGAACATCCTTGCAGACCCTGATCCGAGCATCGTCCTGGCAACAAGTGGAATGCTCAACGGCGGTCCTGTGATGGAGTATCTCAAGTCATGGGCACCGGACGCCAACAACTCGTTGGTCTTTGTCGGTTACCAGGCAGAGGGCACCATCGGGCATAGGATCCAGAAGGGGCTCAAGGAGATCAACCTGAGCTCCAGGGGCAAGTCCATCCAGGTTCTCATCGACCTCAACGTCGAGACCTGCGATGGGTTCTCCGGCCACTCGGATCGCAAGCAGCTCATCAACTACATCTCCAATACTGATCCCAAACCTGAGAGGGTCATCTGCAATCACGGCGATGAGTCGAAGTGCATCGAGTTCGCGTCTTCGATCTACAAGAAGTACGGCATCGAGACCAGGTCGCCACTGAACCTTGAGACGATCCGGTTCAGGTGAACCCACATAGCGTTTCTAGATAGCGGAGCGGCTGTTCCTGGACCATACCAGACCCACCCATATTTCCGGTAATATAGTTCCTATATTCCTACTAATGAAATGATTTAAATAGCACCCCTCTTTTTCAGTCCTAATTCCAGTATATGATATACAGGGGGCTTCATATGGCCGCAAAGAAAGCAAAAAAGGGTGCTGCAAAAAAAGCTAAAAGCAATTTGAAAAGGGATGAGAAGAACATCCTTTGGTTCGAGGAGATCGGGATTCAGGACGTTCCCCTCGTCGGTGGAAAGAACGCTTCTCTGGGTGAGATGATCCAGAACCTCGACAGTAAGGGAATAAACGTTCCTAACGGGTTCGCGATCACAGCCCGGGCATACAGATATCTTCTGAACCATGCTGGTATCGAGGAGAAGATCAAGGACATCCTCAAAGACCTTGATACTCACGACCTCAAGAACCTCCAGCATAGGGGAGCAAGGGTCAGGGACACCATCGCCAGGGCGAAGTTCCCCAAGGACCTCGAGGATGAGATCATCGAGGCCTACGATCAGTTGTCCAAGATGTACAAGACCAAGGATGTGGACGTAGCCGTCCGTTCCTCCGCAACCGCTGAGGACCTTCCAGATGCCTCATTTGCTGGTCAGCAGGAGACCTACCTGAACGTCCGTGGACGAAAGGAGATCATCAATGCTTGCAAGCGCTGCTTTGCATCACTGTTCACAGATAGGGCCATCTCATACAGGGAGGACAAGGGCTTCGGTCACTTCGACGTCTACCTCTCCATTGTCATCCAGAAGATGGTCAGGTCCGACAGTTCAAGCTCCGGTGTCATATTCTCTATCGATACCGAGTCCGGTTTCAAGGACGTTGTGTTCATTACAGGTTCCTGGGGACTTGGTGAGAACGTTGTCCAGGGTGCTGTTAATCCGGACGAGTTCTACGTTTACAAACCATTACTTAAGAACAAGAAGCTCCAGCCGATAGTCGGCAAGGTTCTTGGTGAGAAAGAGATCAAGATGGTCTACACCAACAACAAGAAGAACCCTGTCAAGAACGTCTTCGTTCCAGAGGCAGAGAGGGACAAGTTCGTCCTCGACGATGCGGACGTCCTCAAGCTTGCCAGGTGGTCCACCACCATCGAGGAGCATTACACCAAGGAAGCAAAGGCAGCTGCCAAGAAGGCAGGCAAGCCACTTCCTGATGACTACGTCAAGCCTATGGACATCGAGTGGGCAAAGGACGGTGACGGCAAGAAGGTCGGCACCGGCGAGCTCTTCATTGTCCAGGCAAGACCAGAGACCGTGCATTCCCAGAAGCAGATCACCAAGGTCGAGAAGGGCAAGAAGTTCTTCCACATCGAGACCTTCCAGTATAAGACCACCAAGGATGCCAAGAAGTTCATCGCAGGTTCCAGAAGGGCAACGATCACAGACTACGTCAAGAAGAACCACAAGGAACTTGTCATCGGAAGGGCGGTCGGTTCGATGATCGGCCAGGGAATGGTCAACAACATCCCATCGGTCAGCGACATCCACAAGTTCGAGCCTGGCAGCATTCTTGTCACCTCCATGACAGACCCTGATTGGGAGCCTATCATGAAGAAGGCCGCAGCCATTGTCACGGACAAGGGTGGAAGGACCTGTCACGCAGCCATCATCTCCAGGGAGCTTGGTATCCCATGTATCGTGGGAACACTGAACGCATCCCAGATCCTCCAGACCGACATGGAAGTTACCGTGTCCTGTGTTGAGGGTGATGACGGATTCGTCTATTCCGGAAACGTCCCACACGAGATCAAGGACGAGTGGATAGAGATACCAGAAACTAGGACAATGATCATGATGAACCTCGCAGTCCCAGAGAGGGCGTTCGACCAGGGCCAGATACCCAACGACGGTGTCGGTCTTGCTCGTGTTGAGTTCATCATCAACTCCCACATCGGTATCCATCCAAAGGCATTGATGGACTACAAGACCCTGAAGAGCGACCTCAAGGCAATGGACAAGGTCCAGAACAAGGAGCTCCTTGGCTCTGCCTACAGGAAGCTCAAAGAGGTCATCGACACCATCGATAAGAAGACCGTTGGATATACGGACAAGAGCCAGTATTATGTAGATACTCTCGCAACTGGTATAGCAAGGATCGCCTCCGCTTTCTATCCGAACGATGTCATCGTCAGGATGAGCGACTTCAAGACCAACGAGTATGCCAACCTCATCGGCGGCTACCTCTACGAACCTGAAGAGAGCAATCCAATGATCGGCTGGAGGGGTGCTTCCAGATACTATGATCCAAAGTTCGAGCCAGCTTTCGGTCTTGAGTGCAAGGCTATCCTTCAGTGCAGGAACAAGATGGGATTCGATAACGTCAAGATCATGATCCCGTTCTGCAGGACGCCAAAGGAAGGAAAGCAGGTCGTCAAGGTATGCAACAAGTATGGGCTCAAGCAGGGCCAGAACGGCCTTGAGTTCTACGTGATGTGCGAGATACCTTCAAATGTCGTTGCAGCTGAAGAGTTCGCAGACATCTTCGATGGTTTCTCCATCGGTTCCAACGACCTGACCCAGCTGACCCTGGGTCTGGACAGGGACTCCGAACTTGTAGCATCTATCTATAACGAGGAAGAATCTGCTGTCAAGAGCTTGATCGCTGATGTCATCAAGGTCGCAAAGAAGAGGAAGATGAAGATCGGTATCTGTGGACAGGGTCCATCAGACAACCCACGCTTCGCCCAGTTCCTTGTCGAGTGCGGCATTGACAGCATCTCTCTTAACCCTGATACCGTTCTTCAGACAAAACTGAAGATCGCACAGACAGAGAAGAAGCTCGGCGTCAAGGTGCCAAAGAACAGAAAGTAATTGGAGCATAGCTCCAACATCTGGGGCCTGATCCGTTCGGGCCCCAGAACCTATATTTTATTTACTCACTGCTCATCTAGGCAACCGTAGGTCTCCCATGATACTCGACGTATCCACATACAACAAGCTCCTTCAGCGTCTGAACCGGTTGGAGGATGTCGACCGGGTCGCCAAGGAGTTCGACCTGGACAGAGAGATGGTCTTCGTCATATATTCTCAAAAGACCGTTAGGAAGGCCACTGGGGATTACTACCGTGTCAAGAACAAGTCTCGGAAACTTTACAATGACTGGAAGCGTGGAGAGGACCTGGTATCCATAGCGGACCGAATGCGCTTTCCAGCTGTTCTCACCGGGCTTCTGATCATGCAGGAGCATGGTTGGTCGAAGAAGCGGTATCGCAAGGTCCTTCATGAACCTGACCAGCTCAAGGACGAACGATTGAAGGAGGAACTGATAGCGGTCTGCGAGGCGGATATCCTCTACTCACCTGAAGGGAACCGGATCCAGACGGACAGGGGGATAGTGGGGGAAGAGCGTATGCATGACCTCCTGGCTGCCAAGGGTATCGATTTCCTCACAGAGGACGAACTGCGGGAGGAGACGACTGGCAAGACCCCCGACTTTTTGATCAAGGGTTCGTTCAGGTTCAAGGACCAGGACATCCACTGGGTGGAGTCCAAGGCAAGCTTTGGGGACAGGAAAGAGGTCTCGCGGAACATGAAGAACCAGTTGGAACACTACCTGGACGAGCATGGGCCTGGGATGGTGGTTTACTGGTTCGGTGTGGCATCGGATGTTCCACGGCCCAAGGGGATCCTGGTGGAGACGGATGATGTGGAAAGCGAGATGTGATGTGGTTTCTACCTTAAATGCATGCTCGGTTGTGACGTAAGGAGCAACAGGATCCCATCGTCTTTAAACTACTTCTTCAGTATTAGCTATTGTTGGGGGACGAAGTCCCCCAATATGAGAGATCCAAGCCTTTGGCTGGACATTCACCAGGAAGTAGCCTTCGGGAGACCACAGGTTCGAAACAGTCATCCCAGCAAAAGAAAGGGCAGGTCCTTCTCACAACTCATCATTAACTCACAAGAAGGACCTGTTTCTTGTGGTAGAGCTGGGATGACTGCCACCTGCATTCTCCCTACAGCTACTGGACAGATACATATAAATACAATCATCCAATACTGCCACTTCCCGTGGAAATGTGCCCATCTGGGTGAATCCACAGAGGTGTTTCAAATGTCCAAGAGCGTCTATGGATACATCGGGGACCTTTGGTCCCGTCCTAACGACGGTGAGATGAAGCAGGCCTACAAGCAGCATCTCGTCGAGTTCAGGAAAGCTGAGAACTTTTGCAGGATAGAACGACCGACCAGACTGGACAGGGCAAGAAAGCTTGGCTACAAGGCAAAGCAGGGTTACGTCCTTGTCCGTGCAAAGGTCCGGAAGGGAAGCTTGAGAAAGCACGCCATCAAGAAGGGGCGCAGGGCTGCCAGGATGGGTATTACCAAGATCACTGTCGGTAAGAACCTCCAGTGGATAGCCGAGGAGAGGACGAACAAGAGGTATCCCAACCTCGAGGTCCTGAACTCCTACTGGGTTGGCCAGGATGGCAAGCAGAACTTCTACGAGGTCATCCTCGTGGACCCACTGCATCCTGTCATCAAGGCGGACCCCAAGATCAATTGGATCTGCAGCCATAAGCACAAGGGTAGGGTCTACAGGGGCCTGACCTCAGCTGGTAAGCGTGCACGTGGTCTCCACAAGAAGGGTATCGGTGCCGAGAAGATCCGACCTTCTATCCGTGCTAACAAGCGCCGAGCGAAGTGATCCCTGAACATCTTGGAAGGCGTGTTCTCACGCCTTCTTGTTCTTCTTTTTTACAATTTTTCCATCCTGCATAGCTATACGGCTGTGCGCAACCTTAGCTATACCTGGATCATGCGTGACCAGCAGTATCGTCAGACCCTTGTCCTTGTTCAGGCCATCCAGCGTATCCATGATCTTGTCTGAGTTCTTCGAGTCCAACTCACCTGTGGGCTCGTCAGCAAGTAACAGGATGGGATCGTTGGCCAGGGCACGAGCGATGGCAACCCTCTGCTGCTCCCCCCCGCTCAACTGGGAAGGGAAATGCTTCATCCTGGGTGACAGGTCCACAAGCTCGAAAAGCTCTTCGCACCTTTCCCTCCGTGCTGCCCTGGACAGACCAGCCTCCTTCATGGGAAGCTCCACGTTCTCGAAGGCGTTGAGGCTTGGGATGAGGTGGAACTGCTGGAAGATGAAACCGATCTTTCGCAGCCGAACCTTGGTCAGCTGTGATTCGTTCATCTTGGAGATGTCCTTACCGTCCAGAACAATACTTCCAGCTGTAGGTTGGTCGATGCAGCCTATGATATTGAGCAACGTGGACTTTCCAGACCCGGAGGGACCCTGGATCGCGATGAACTCACCGCTTTCAATAGATAGGTCCACGTCGTTGAGTGCAAGGATCTCGTCGCCACCGACCATGAACCTCTTGGTAACCCCTTTGAGCTCGATGGAAGCCATAGTTCACCTCATTTGGTCAGTTTCGCGACCCTGCGCCCTAGAAGATAGCAGGCCAGGTACTCGGGTATCTTCTGCACACCCTCTGTTAGATCGAAGGTCTGGTCCATCATGTCCAGCTTGAATTCCTTGACGATCTCCACCTCCACCTCGTCTGCGGGAAACACCACAGCGTGCTTGAGAGGGTCGAACTCTTCCAGCTCCTCCAGTGTGAGGGGGGTCACACGAAGGGCGGTCTTTCCATGCAATGAGCCCATAAGCCGGATCATGCGTTTCGTGTCCTTTGTGACCGGTTCGTCCGTCTCCCCAGCCATGTGGATGCTGGAGTGCTTCACGGTGAGAGCTATGAGGAACGACGAGACCTTCTTGTCCGGGGATAGGAGGTCACCCGTCTCCTTCATCACATCGATGTTCGACCGACCTTTCGAGGTTCCTGCCAGAAGCTCAGCGGTCTTCTCAATGGTCTTTTCTCCATATCCCTGGATGACGTACTCTTGTTTTAGCTGCTTCAGATAGGAGATGCAGTCCTCTTGAGTGCCCATGGGAACGCTTTCTAAAAGATCGCCATACCCCTTACGGATCCTCTTTCCCCATCCAGTAGCGTCAAAGCCAGGCATATTCCGGGTATAATCCACGGATGAAACCTTGCCCTTGAAGGTGGTTGCCGAGCTATACTCCTTGGGAAGGACCATCTCATCGTCCAACCCAGTACCAGTGATATAGTCCACGATCTCCTGGCGTTGGTGGGTGTCCAGATCGATGACGCTCGGCCTTCTCACATGGATGTGGTATCCACGGTTACCAGAAAAAGCGAGGTTGATATCGGACGGTTTGAACCCGAAATCATCCAGTAGGAACTCGTAGATGAGCTTGCGGACCATGTCCTTGACGTTGTCCAGTTGCTGGTTGATGGTCATGGTCTCTGCATTACGAAGATGGTCCGCGTCAAGGTCGAAAATGAGGTCTGCTCCTTCCCAACCCTTGACCTTGTCCGCCATGGGTTGAAGGCCCGAATCCTCGTAGTAGGCTGTTGAATGATAGGAGTGAAGCGGTGCGACCTTTTTCAAAAAGTCCCCGACATCTTCCGGGGTCTCGAACTTAACGTGCCTCTTCCAGACGTTGGACCCGAAAAGGAAGAACCCCCATTCCCGGCTTTCGAACCTGGGCGGTAGGATGACCTGGTTGTTGGTATAATAGGTGCGAAAATGGTCCTGGAGATATCTCATCTCCTTTGTCTGGATGACCATCTTCCAGGGCATAGCCTGGTTGGTTTAAACAGATTTGGGTGACGATCAAACGGAACATAGCTCCGAAAAAATACTGCTAAGAATTGATGCTCATAGCGTATTTCATTACTTCATCGAAGCTATGGGCATCAACCGTTCTTCTACTTTTTCGGAGCTAGGTGTAGTTTGGTCGTCATCGTCACCACTAGGTAAACAAGAAATTACAAACACTTCCACAGGGTCCAATGAAGCTTCACTGCTTTGTGAAGGAAACACCACACATAGGGCAGTACTTCCACTCGACCATGACCTTGTAGCCACACATGGGGCAATGGCCAGGTTGAGGTTCTGCGGGTGCATTTGCAGGTTCTGGGGCAGGAGCAGGTGCTGCACCCTTGACCGCCTCTTCCCTGGACTGTGCCCTGTAGTCGTATGGGTCTGGCCCGAACTCCTTCTTTGCAGAAAGATTGGACCCGCCACACACTGGGCACCTCATGGTTCCGCCGCAGGCATACTTCTCACAGATAGTGATGCCGAAGTTGCCAGCACACCTGTCACAATACTGGTTGATGTATCTTTTACAGTCGTTGCAGTAGGCTACCATGATGCCACCTCATTTAATGTTCAATTCTTCAGCTTTCTCAAATACTTTGTCCTCGAACTTGGGTCCCAAGGCGGATGCTGTATACTCAAGCTCCTCTCTGTTCTTGATGAACTCGCTCTTGGACTCAGTATCCATCAGCTCGTTGTAGCGCTTCTCCTTCTTGTAGTAATCGTAAAAGATCCATCCGAAGACGAAGAGAACGATACCGGAACCGACAAGTATCCACCAGATCCAGCCTTCCAGATTGTCGATGATGTTCGCTGGATCACTTCCTTCTGGGAACACATCAGGCATTACAGCTCCTACAAGGCAGAAGAGGAACACCAAAAGTGCAATTACCGCCATAGAGAGACTGATTATCTTCTTGTTCTCCACCCAGAAGGTGCTGAGAGGTGAACGTTCCTTTCCGTTTCCCATGGAATACGACTCTCCAGTATGCTGATTCCAGCGCGTGTAATATCGATTACCTATTTTAATATTTGTTATTAACTAGTGTAGGTCCTAGGTCACTTCATAATCTCTAATATAAGACCGACCAACACCAAGAAGATGAGCACAGATAGCAGTATGACTATGTCCCACCGCCATTGGACCCCCTCATCGCGCGGCTGGTCGATGGAGTGCAAATCTGCGTTCAACGACATATCGCCTTCATTATCTGTCTGGGTATACAGGATGAACAAGGTCTCAGTATCATCAGAATGGATGACAGGGCCTTCGTAATCGTATGCACGCAGTAAAGTCCAGTTTCCGGTGATCTCTCCATCCTCGATGAACTGGTTGAACCAGACCCCTGTAGTGTTGACCTTCAGCTGGCCCCCACTTTCCATCTCAATGTATGTCTGTTCAGTGGTCCTTGGTCCCTCGGCCTCTGTGATGGTCATCCATTGGTTGGGGTCCAGGGTGTAGGCGGACATTCCCACGCCGTCCCTGTTGAACGATAGGATGAGCAGGCCCTCTGCTGTTGCTGTCAGTGAAGGACCGGTATCATTGTGGACAGAGTCGATCACCACATGGTTCCAAAGCACCTTTCCGTCCATGTCTGCGCGGAGCAGATGGATGTCTGGATCCCCATTACCGAACATCTCGTAGGCCACAATGTAGCTGTCGTTCCACATGAGCAGGCTGTAATTGCCCACCATGTCGTTCTGGAAGGTCAACTGGTGGCTGTCGTAAGGTACAACCTCCATCCTGGACCCATTGAACAGCATCTCATAGCTTGTGATGAACAGTGAGCTGTGTCCCTGACCAACCTCGTTATAGATCACAGTCTGGAAAGCGTCCGGGGAACCTGCCATCAGGTCCAGTCCAAGTGATGACCCTGCCACATCGGACAGGATGGCTGTGCCGTTCATCACTTCCAGAACATGGTTGGTACCCGATAGGATATGAACGGTGCCGTTGTGCATCGTCACCTCACAGCGTCCCAGCTCTGGAGTACCCGATCCAGTATAGTTCACCGTCATCCAGTCAGAGGTCTCGTTCCGATAGACCATGAAATGAGATGCAAGGACCAAAAACGATCCATCCCAGGTGTAAGCTTGTGGCATCAGTCCCTGCCTGATGGCTGGAACGTCCTTGCCGATGGTATGGTCATCGATGTCAAAGGATGCTATCGTGGAATTGGATATGTCGAAAGGTGTAGGGTGCGATGAGTTCAGCTCATAAAGCCTGACCACATCGTCGACCGGGGAGACCGAGTCAGCATAGGTCACCAACCAAAGAAGGTCACGTGCATCATCACTATGGATGGTCGGTGCTCTTACATCGACATCATTGGACCCAGGGACGATCTCTTCGGGTTCGGACCAGTCCACACCGTCCGTGCTGGTGGTGCTCCAGATGCCAAAGGCCACCTCTCCAGTGGTGGAGCCGGTTCTATTGGAACTGAACAGGATATGCAATGTTCCATCCTCAGCCCTCCACATGGTCGGAGCAGTATCGGTGGATGAATTGTCAGTAACTTGTACCGGATGGGACATCTTGCCGTTGCCGTTCTGTTTCATCATGAAGATGTCCTTTTGTCCATGATGGTCGCGTTCGAAGACCACGTACGAGATATTATCCTGAGTAGTGTACAGATATGGGTAACTATCATCCACGTGGATGGGCTCAATTAGGGACCTTGAGAAACCTGGCCTCACTTCTACGAGCTTATCGTCAGTACTCCCGTTCTCGTCTGTGAAGACGTGATAGATAGAAAGCAGGATGATGGCAACGATGCAGATGGCAGGGATAGAGATGGCCATCCCCATCTTCACTCGAAGGCCAACGCTTTTGACCTTCTTCTTGACCATCATCATCGAAGGTGTCATGTTCGCTCTCCTTGTTTGGGTTCACGGCATTATGGATCGGACCCTTTTCTGATATCCAAGGTTTCCAAGCAGCTTGAACATCTTCATTGATTGGTTCAGGGCCTTGTTGGCTGCCTTGGGGTCCCCTACCTTCAGGTAGTACTTCCCAAGCTCCAGATACGACTCTCCAAGATGGTACTTGGCATCTATGCTCTCAAGCAGCTCGAGGCACTTGATGAAATGGTCCAGGGACTCCTCGTACCTCTCGGTCTCGCGGTAGATGATACCATAGACGCGGTATGAGTAGGCCAGGGCAACGATGTCGTTGGCACGCTGGGAGGACAGGAACGCTTCACGGTTCAGTCGCAGTGCGTTGTCGAACTCCTCGAAGTGGACCAGGACCTCTGCCAGGTTGAAACTGTTCCAGGTCGTGTATCGACGGGACCCTGTCTGCATGGCAAGCTGGAGGTTGGTGCTGAAGAACTGCTTTGCCTCTTCGTAGCGTTCCAGATGGACAAGTGCTGCTCCTGCGTTCAATCTGCCGCGGAGCTGCCCTGTGATATTGTCGGACCGGATGGCTATCTCGATGGAGCTGTAGTAGTAATCAAGGCTCTTCTCCCAATCACCACGGTCCTTCAGGAGATTGCCAAGGTCGATGAGAGTGTCGATGAGAACGTTGGATGGGCCCTTGGATTCCACGATCCCCAAAGCCTTCTGGAAGCTCTTTTCCGCTTCTTCCATGTCACCCTGGCGCCAATGGATCAGACCTTGGTGTCTCAACGCTTCAGCATACTCCAGGGCGATATCGGTTGGCCCTTTTCTCACATTCTTCAGCGCAAGGAGGGGGTCAAGGACCTTATGAGCCGTCACCCAATCTCCTTCGGAGATATAGATGAACGATAGTGTATTGATACACTTGTAATTCCTGACCGGGGTCGTATCGTCCTCTGTGAGGGCGATGCAGTACTTCAGGTAATCCTCGGCTGTGGAGGGCTGGCCCATCTTCAAGTGTGCCATTCCCTTGAGGAAGACTATGAGCTTCCATCCTTCCTCCTTCACATCCTCCTCCCTGACCTCGTTGAGTATCTGGAACAGGTTCTCTGACACTCCACCGTCGATAAGCCTGGAGCCGTAGAGATGTAGGTTGTCGATCATCTCCTTGTGCTTCCTGGCCTTGAGGAGATGGACCAACATCTCGATGCAGAGGTTAGCGTCATAAAGATCGGTTATAGCCTGGGAATAGTTCCTTGCTGCGATCTCGTGGGCGCTGATGAGTTGCTCCACAGGGGTCGCTTCGATGAAGTAGGAGCGGATCAGATCGTGGATCCAGTATCCCCGGGGGAAACGCTCGATGAAGTTGTTATTGATAAGGTCCTCGAGAACTGCCTTTTTGGACCTGTTGTCCGCCATGAGCCAGTGGTATGGTACAGGCTGCCTGTAGACAGAGATCTTCATCAGCATCTCCTTCTGCTGCTCGCTGAGCTTGTCGAATATCTCTTCGAACAGGTACTGGCGGACCTGGGACTGGACCAGTTTGGTACCGTTGAAGACGACGCCTGCTTCTGGATGGATGGAATCAAGCAGTTCCAGTGCTAGAGGATGCCCTCTTGTTATCCTGATCACATCGTCTGTTGAGAAGGTTTCCTTGGACTTCCTCTTGAGCAGGAGCTCCACGGAGTCTGCGTCCAGACCGGACAGGTAGATCTCCTTTATCTTGACAGACGGGATCTCGAGCCTCATGAGGTTGTTGATGCGATACCTAGTGGTGATCAGCAGGCCCATCTTCCCACCCTCTATCATCTCCATCTTCCCAAGTAGACCCTTGAGGAGCTCGATGATGTGGAACTCGACGTCCGGTGACAGCTTATGAAAATCGTCCAGGACTATGAGGAGGTCACGACCTTCCTCGATGTAGTCCAAGACTATCTCGGTTATCTCCTGGAGCGACTCACTGGAGACGGTCTCGCCTTCTGAAAGATGTGCGTCCAATCTCCGATCTCCACCTTCGAGAAGGAAGTTGCCAAGCTCTTTGAGGAAGTTCTGCATGGTGGTCCATTCGAATAATCGCATCCAGAAGACATCATTGTCAGACTTGTCCTGTGCTACATGGTATGCCAGGGCGGTTTTTCCGATGCCGGCGATACCTGTGATGACCACTGGATCACCCTGATTGATTGCCTGGAGGATCTCTGTGGACTCTTCGGTCCTACCGATGAAGTATCCAAAGACCGGGACCTTTGAGCAGAAGTGGCATCTGCGTTCGTCCATTGGCGTGTCTGGGACCAAAAAGACCCCTTCTGCATGCAATGCGTCCAGGATGTTGAAGAAAAGCGATTCCTTCTTGCATAGGTCCTTGACCCGCTGGTTCAGGTAAGCGTCCTGCAGGCTTATGGTCACAACTCGCTCGTTGTCCAGGACCTCCACCATCTTTTGGCCATAGTCGTTTATGATATCGTTGAGATGCAATCGACCCTGGGTGGAAAGGACATAGACCTTCCTCTTTCGCTCCTTTCCTTTGACGTGTTCCTTCATCTCCTCGACAAGCCCTGATTCTGTCAGCTTGCTCATAACACGTGACACATTGCATCGGGATACGACAAGTGCATCCGCTATTCCCTGCTGTGTCATTCCCTCGGGGACTTCCCAGGTCGGGTTGTAGCTCGAGAACGTAGCTAGATGGAACAGGATACGGTCCTGGACCGGTAGATCGAGCTTCGAGCCTTTCTTCAATCGGATCTCCATTTTTACACACCTACGACACGGTGGATGGACCGGGATATGGTAATAGTAGGAGTCTTTAATATACTTACAGATTCGCTCGAATCGACAAACTATTTATGATATTGACCCGATGCAATGCTGGGCAGGTAACACCGATGCGAAAAGCCATGCGTCAGGAGGAGGATGCCATCGTTCAGGTGGTGGAGTTCATTTTGGTCTTTACAGTGTTCCTCATCCTGCTGTCCGCGTTCTTCGCTGCTCTGTCCACCCAGTTTCCCGAAGGGGACTTCGACAACATCGGTTCAGAGATGAAGGTCCGGTCCCTTGCCATGCGCTTTGTCCGTGAGACAGGGATGACGGCAAATGGAGATACCGACTGGGAATCCCACACATCCGGTGAGCTGAACTACGGTAGCAATGGTCTCAAGCGCCTGGGCTTTGCGGCCTCCAACCTTACACCCAATGAGCTATCGTTAGGAAAGATCACGGCCCTACGTGACAAGTTGACGTACGGCTTGGTCACAAGCATCCTGGACCTGGGTACTGGCTTCATGATAAATCTCACGTTCATACCCCTTGATGATGACGATGCAGAGAGTTATTACTGGGGCGCCCACAGGACATCCAGGTCCACCTCTGCAAGCTCATATCAGAGGATGGTCGAGGTCGTGGACCACAGTAGTACAGGGATAGAAAGAGAAGGGTCGAACTATCGCATGACGGTGACCATCTTCCGTAACGGTGAGATATAGCGGTAAGGGCTCTCAAGTGTGGTTCTACGAGTGAAAATAAGGGTAGCCACTCTCTATCCAGACAACCCTTAACGTTATATATGGGAACCGTTTTACCCCATCCTCCGCACTAGTATATATATAAGGTGGTCTAACAATGGCTAAGGGTCTGTTCACCGCGCAAAAACTGAAAAAGGACAGGAAGCGGTTCCGTTGGTCCGACAGGTATTACAAGAAAAGGGTCCTTCATCTCAAGGAGAAAGCCGATCCCCTGGAGGGCGCAGCCCAGGCCAGAGGCATCGTACTTGAGAAGGTAGGGATCGAGGCTAAGCAGCCCAACTCTGCAATTCGAAAATGCGTCAAGGTCCAGCTCATTAAGAATGGAAGGCAGATCACCGCATTCGCAGTTGGTGATGGCGCTATCAATTACATCGACGAGCACGACGAAGTGCTGGTCGAAGGTATCGGTGGCCGTATGGGTAGGTCTTATGGTGACATCCCTGGTGTCAGGTATAAGGTCATCCAGGTCAACAACGTCTCCCTCGACGAGATGGTCAGGGGTAGGAAGGAAAAGCCTGTAAGGTGATAATATGGTCGAGGATGAGAAGAAGGTAGAGGTCGTCGAGGAAGAAAAGCCTGAGGAAGAGGCTCCTGCTGATCCAATCGAACCTGACGGTTCTTCGGACCTTTCGGGAGGTATTCCTCAAGGGGAGACCAAAAAAGAGGTCGTTGAGGAAAAGGCAGAGGAGCCTAAGGTGGAAGCTCCCTCCGAGGTGAAGGCTGAAGATGCTCCTGTTGATGAAGCAAAGGAAGAGGAGCCAGCTGAGGAGAAGGCCGAGGAACCAAAAGAAAAGGCTCCCGCTAAGGAAACCAAGAAGTCTTCCAAGAAGAAGGCCAAGGTTGAGGAGAAGAAAGAGGAAACTCCTACTGATGAAAAGACCGAGGAGCCAGCCAAGGACGCTGAGATGAAACCAGCCAAGAAGAAGGTCGAGAGCGAGTATCCTCCATTGTTCGGTCTCTACAACCTGTCCGAGGTCGAGATCGAGGACCCAGGTCTGAGGAGGTACATCAACCTCAACCTCGTGACCGTTCCTCACGTCAGTGCCAGGTATGCCAACAAGCAGTTCGGCAAGGCCAAGGTATCCATCATCGAGCGCCTTATGAACGGCATGATGAGGACCGAGGACTACACTGGTAAGAAATCAAAATCATATAAGGTGGTGGAGAAGGCCTTCGCCATCATTCATCAGAGGACCAAGGAGAACCCTGTCCAGGTCCTTGTCCAGGCAATTGAGAACTCCTCTCCAAAGGAGGAGATCACAAGGCTGCGGTTCGGCGGTATCTCTGTGCCAAAGGCCGTAGACATCTCTCCATCCAGGAGGCTGGACATCGCGCTGCGCAACATCTGCTCCGGCGCTGTTAACGCATCCCATAAGAACAGGAAATCCATCGAGGAATGCCTGGCCAACGAGCTCATCGCTGGCTCCAAGGGAGAGATGAACAGCTTCGGTGTCTCCAAGAAGGAAGAGATCGAGAGGGTCGCAGCATCTGCAAGATAAGTTTTTCATAATCCTATAAAGGGGAATGAACATGGGACGTAAAGAGGATAATATCAAGAAAGCTCAAGCCATTATGACGCAGCTTCCACAGATTAGGAACATCGGGACCGCTGCGCATATCGATCACGGAAAGACCACGCTCTCCGACAATCTCATCGCCGGTGCAGGCATGATGTCAGAGGAGCTTGCTGGAAAGCAGCTCATGCTCGATTTCGACGAGCAGGAGCAGGCTCGCGGTATCACCATCAACTCCGCAGCAGCATCCATGGTTCACGAGGTCGAAGGAAAGGATTTCCTTATCAATCTGATAGACACACCCGGACACGTGGACTTCGGTGGTGACGTCACCAGGGCCATGAGGGCCATCGACGGTGTCATCATCGTCGCTTGTGCCGTCGAGGGGGTCATGCCACAGACCGAGACCGTCATCAGACAGGCCCTTCGGGAAAAGGTCAAGCCGATCCTTGCCATCAACAAGGTGGACAGGCTCATCAACGAGCTCAAGGTCACACCAGAGCAGATGCAGGAGAGGTTCGTCAAGATCATCACCCAGGTCAACGAGCTTATCATTAAGATGGTACCAGAAGAGTTCAAGGGAGAGTGGAAGGTCAACCCAGCCAATGGTACGGTCATCTTCTGTTCAGCCTATCACAACTGGGCCATCTCTGTGCCTTACATGCAGAGAACTGGTATCACGTTCAAGGACATCTATGACTTCTGTGCCAACGAGGACCAGAAGACCCTGGCCAAGAAGGCCCCTCTCCATGAGGTCACCCTCGACTCGGTCATCGAGCATCTTCCTCCACCAGACGAGGCGCAGAAGTATAGGATCCCCCACATCTGGCATGGCGATGCAGAGTCCGAGCTCGGCAAGCACATGATCAATACCGACAAGGACGGCCCGACCATGTTCATGGTCACCAAGATCGTTATCGACCCACACGCTGGTGAGATAGCCACAGGTAGGCTCTATAGCGGGACCATCAGGCGAGGTCACGAGCTCTTCGTCATCGGTATGCCTGGCAAGAACAGGACCCAGCAGGTAGGTGTGTTCGTCGGTGGTGACAGGATCAATATCGAGGAGGTCATCGCAGGTAACATCATCGCTGTGAGCGGTCTTAAGTCCGCTATCTCCGGTTCCACGGTCACATCTGAAGAGGACGTCGAGGGATTCGAGAAGATCACCCACGTCTCCGAGCCCGTGGTCACTGTCTCTGTTGAGGCAAAGCACACAAAGGACCTTCCAAAGCTTGTAGAGGTCCTTCACTCTGTTGCGAAGGCAGACCCATCCCTTGTGGTCGAGATCAACCACGAGACCGGCGAGCATTTGCTCTCTGGTATGGGTGAGCTTCACTTGGAGATCACTGAATACAGGATCGTGAACGAGTGGGGTGTGGACATCAAGACATCACCACCTATCGTCGTTTATCGCGAAGGCCTCGAGAAGCATGCGGGTCCGTTCGAGGGTAAGTCCCCGAACAAGCACAACAGGTTCTACTTCAAGGTCCAGCCCCTAGAGGAGGAGTTCATCAAGGCCATCAAGGATGGCGACATCCCAGATGGAAAGATCAAGAACTCCAAGGAGCACGCAAGGCTCCTGCAGGACCTTGGCATGGAAAAGGAAATGGCAAAGGGCCTCTACGCAGTGAACGGGACCTGTATGTTGCTTAATGCGACCAAGGGTATCCAGTATCTCCACGAGACAAAGGAGCTCATCATCGACGCGTTCAACGAGGTCGTTAAGATGGGTCCACTGGCACGCGAACCACTGATCGGGGCCAAGGTCATGCTCGTGGACGCCAAGCTCCACGAGGATTCCATCCATCGTGGTCCTGGACAGATCATCCCAGCGGTCAGGAACGGCATCTATGGTGCCATCGTGACCGCCAAGTCCACGCTCATGGAACCAAAGATGATGGTCTATGTCAACGTCCCACAGGACGTTATGGGCAACGTCACCCGCGAGATGCAGCAGAGGAGGGGAACTGTGGAGGACATGACGTCTGAGGGTGACATGACCACCATCATCTCCAAGACCCCTGTTGCAGAGATGTTCGGGTTCGCTGGCTCCATAAGGTCTGCGACCCAGGGCAGGGCGCTTTGGTCCACCGAGTTCTCCGGGTTCGACAGAGTACCCCACGAACTTCAGGATAAGGTAGTTAGAGAGATAAGGGAGAGGAAGGGCCTCAAGCCCGAGCCACCTACCGCAGATTATTACCAGGCCTGATCATAGGGCCAGGAACAACAAAATGATATAGCGGTCAAGGTAGCCAACCTTCCTTATACTAAAGAAAGTAATAAATACCATATCTGATATCGCAATCCATCCGAATCTCACTCTGGAGGAGTAAAATATGGCAGAAAAACCACACATGAACCTTGTGTTCATCGGACACGTAGACCACGGTAAGTCTACACTTGTCGGCCGTCTCCTCCTTGACACTGGGCACATAGAACAGCACATTATCGACAAGTTCCGCAAGGAAGCGGAAGAGCGCGGTAAGGGCGGTTTCGAGTTCGCCTATGTCATGGACGGCCTCAAGGAAGAGAGAGAAAGAGGCGTCACTATCGATGTGGCACATAAGAGAATGGATACTGACAAGTATTATTTCACCATCATCGATGCGCCAGGTCACCGTGATTTTGTTAAGAACATGATCACTGGGACCAGTCAGGCTGATGCAGCCGTGCTTGTTGTCGATGCGAACGACGGTGTCCAGGCCCAGACCAAGGAACACGTGTTCCTTGCAAGGACCCTTGGAGTGCCGCGGATCATAATCGCAGTCAACAAGATGGACGCGACCAAGCCGGAGTGGAACGAGGCCCGCTTCAAGGAAGTCCAGGAAGAGGTCACCAAGCTCCTGCAGATGGTCCAGTGGAAGATCGATGAAGTTCCATTCATCCCTGTTTCCGCGTTCGTCGGCGAGAACATCGCAAAGAAGTCAGAGAACATGGGATGGTACAAGGGACCATGCCTGCTCGATGCCCTCAATGCGCTCCCAGCACCACAGAAGCCAACGAACCTGCCTCTCAGGCTGCCCGTCCAGGATGTCTATAACATCACTGGCATCGGTGCAGTTCCTGTAGGAAGGATCGAGACCGGTATCATCAAGGTCGGCGACAACGTCATTTTCAACCCATCCGCCAAGGGTGGCGAGGTGAAATCCATTGAGATGCACCACGAGATGATGGACAAGGCCGAGCCTGGTGACAACGTCGGCTTCAATGTAAGGGGTATCGGTAAGAAGGACATCCGCCGCGGTGACGTGTGCGGTCCAACCGATAAGGCCCCTTCCATCGCAAAGGCGTTCACAGCACAGATCGCTGTTCTGCAGCACCCAAGCGTTATTGCACCTGGATACACACCTGTGTTCCATCTGCACACCGCCCAGGTCGCCTGTATGTTCGAGAAGATCACCGCCAAGATCGATCCTAAGACCGGTCAGGTGGCTGAAGAGAACCCAGACTACATCAAGTCCGGTGACATCGCGATCGTCTACATCGTTCCGACCAAGCCTCTTGTGATCGAGAACGTCAAAGAGATCCCACAGCTCGGAAGGTTCGCCATCCGTGATATGGGACAGACCGTGGCCGCAGGAATGTGCGTCAAGGTCGAGAAAAAAGAGTAAGGTTCCTACCAGGTGATGACCATGGTCGCGAAAGCTCGAATATCCCTGACCGGCACCACCCCAAAGAGTGTCGACGGGGTCTGCAAACAGATCAAGGCCATCTCCGAAAGGACCGGTGTTGCGTTGAGCGGACCTATTCCGCTGCCGACCAAGCGACTGGTCGTTCCCATCCGGAAAAGCCCAGATGGAGAAGGTTCGGAGACCTATGAGCGATGGGAGATGAGGGTGCACAAGCGTCTCATTCTTTTGGATGCGGATGACCGCGCCCTTCGTCAGCTCATGCGGATCCAGGTGCCTGACGACGTCAACATCGAGATCGTGTTGAGGGCTTAAAGCCTGCCACGATCGTGCTACCGGACGCTTTTTCCCGTCCGGTAGCTTTGTTTTCATTTTTGCTGAGGTAGCTAAGTCTGGCTTACGGCGCCGGTCTTGAAAACCGGTGGGGTGACCCGCAGGAGTTCGAATCTCCTCCTCAGCGCTCAAATGCGATTAGACAGAGCAATCTTCGAAACTATCGTCAAGAAATTGTTATTCAGGACAATGCTAGCAAGTGCAGGCTATGTCCTGAATAACAACCTTTCTTCCTTGTTTCGGAGATTGCGGAGTCAATCGCATTCGAGCGCTCTATCCCCCACCATAGAACCGACCATCTTGTGTAGGTAAGCAATGATCATCTCCTGGCAGTGCTATGCACGCCACTGTCACACATGGAAACTACGTCTTTGGAACAAGACAAAATAAATCTCGACCTCATCAACTCGGTCAATGAGAAAGCATCCAAAGATTACTCCCCTTCCTCCTCCTCCCCATCCTTGGCCTCCTTCGCCTCCTTCGCCTCCCTCTTGGCCTTCACCCTCTCCAGTATCACCTTCATGTACATCGCATCATGCTCCAGGAGCGGCGAGCCCGAGATGATGGTGATATCGATGTCCTCGTTGTCCAGGATGCACTCGGCCAGTGGCTCGAAGCGCATGTCACCCTTCTTGATGGGGGTGCACCTGCGCTTGTTACCATCAGAGTGCTCCACACCAGAAAAGTGGGTGTAGAACTCCTTGGACTTTGTTATCCCCTCTATTCTGTCAAGAAGCTCCTGGAAGTCCTCCTTCCTCTTAAGCGAACCACACTCGAAGGCGTGGACATGAGCGAAGTTGACCACAGGGACAACGTTCGAGACCCTCTTGCAGATGAGCAGGATCTCGTCAAGCGAGCCCAGGACCTTCTGCCTTCCGCTGGTCTCGATGCCGAGCTTGCATGAAAGCTTCTCACGCTTGATCCAGTCCCTGACGTTCCTGATGTTCTTCAGGGCACGCTCCAGGGCTTCCTCCCTCTCCATATCCTCCGGGATTATCCCGATATGGGTGGTGATGATGTCAGCGTCAAGACCGTCGGCCATCTTTGCCGAGCGCTTGATGTTGTCGATGCTCCTGCGGACTATCTCGTCATCGCCCATGAGATCGATGTAATAGGGAGCGTGGACAGTGAGCTTGACATCAAGCTCCATGGCAAGCTCTCCGATCTCTTGGAGATCATCGACATCAAAACCTTCAGGACGGACCAGCTGGACCTCCATGGCATTAAGCTCAAGAGCATGGATGTCCTCGATACCATCCTTCAAAGTACGCCCCTTGCATGAAAGAGGGATTCCCGCAGGCCCGAACCGGATCTCCATGATAAAATCTCCATGCCTTCTAAGAAGGGATAGGACCGCCCATATAGTGAACCATATTATTAATAATGTTGCACCAATTTTCATCAGTTGGACGGTCAAAGGGAACGGCTTGTTTTCCCGTTCTGTTTCCCTAGCTCAAGCTCAGGTGGGACAAACTTGATTTTACGGCGGGGCCATGGCCTTTGGAGATGGCCGACCAACGGTTCCCGCAAGCAGTGCTGGACCAGCTTTCCGATGTCCCGCACTCTCCAGGCGTCTATGTCTTCAAGTCAAGGAGCGGTAGGATCCTTTACATCGGCAAGGCCAAGGACCTTTCCAAACGGGTCAAGAGCTACTTCCATTCTGGGCGGGGCCACTCCATGAAGACCATCCATCTTCTCAAGCAGGTCCAAAAGATAGAATGGTTCGTTGTTGCCAATGAGGACGAGGCCATCATCCATGAGGCTGACCTCATCAGGCTCCATCAGCCTCCATACAACATCGACCTGAAAGGTGGGCAGCGATATCCGTTCATTGCGATAACAAGGGAGAAGTATCCTCGGATAATGCTGACAAGGAACCCGAAGCTCAAGGGTGTGGATTTCTATGGACCGTTCCCGAACGTCAGGATAGTCAAAGCGACACTTCGATTCATCACAGAGAACTTCGGGTTGCGCGAGTGCAAGACACTGAAGAAGGGTGGGTGTCTGGAGTATCAGATGAAGAACTGCTCTGCACCATGCATCGGCAAGATCGGTTATGAGGACTACCATGAGATGGTCAAGTCCGTGGACCTGTTCTTGAAGGGGAGAAAGAAGAAGCTACTTGACATGTTGAACAGCTCGCTCAAGGAACTGGCCGAGACCGAGAGATATGAGGAAGCGGCCAGGGTCAGAGATGTCATCCATGGTCTTCAGCGGATGCAGAACATCAAGGCCATGAGCTTCTTCCATGATGGCTCTGCGGACATACTTGCCTTTGGGAACCAGACCGAGGTGGAAGATGCAGAGCGCACAGAGTTCAGGTCGATACTTATCCTCAACATTCGGGACGGTAGGATGGCTGGAAGATCGGCGTTCAATCTGGTCAACGATCAGGCCTCTGATGCAGAAGGAGAGGGGCCGACACGTCCGATGAACATGGACGATGCCCGTTTTCTTTTGGCCTACTATAGTTCCAATTACATTCCAGACCTTGTCATCGTCCCAGCTGATACTCCAGCCGATGTCAAGAAGTTCTTCTGTTTAGGTATCTCCGAGAGCAAATCCGAGCGTCTGAAGTGTCGAACGCCTGCGAACAAACAGGAACGAGAACTGGTTACCACTGCCCAGGAGAACCTGGACTTTGCAGCAAGGTCTGCTGGGGACCCGGTCGGTATCAACGAGGGACCTGAGGACACATCCTATGGGCTACCAACCAACGAGGTCCTTCGTGCTCTGAAGAACGAGCTTGGGCTGAAGAAGGTGCCATATCACATCGAGGCCATCGATATCTCACATCAGGGTGGGAAGAACACTCTGGCCTCAGTGGTCGTCTTCATGGATGGTCATCCCAAGAAGGAGAACTACAGGACCTACAACGTCAGGATGGAAGGTCCAGACGATTACGCTGCTATCAAGGATGTCGTGAAAAGGCGGTTCAGCAAGCACGATCTGCCAGATCTGCTAATGATCGATGGGGGAAGGGGTCAGCTCAATGCAGCGATGGAGGCGCTGGAGGAGATAGGGGTCCAAGTCCAGGACATCATGGGCCTTGCGAAGCGGTTCGAGATAGTCCACCTTCCCAACGATGAAGAGATCATCATAGGCCATGAGGAGCCGGTACTCCGGCTATTACAAAAGGTCCGAGATGAGGCCCACAGGTTCGCGATCACTAGAATGCGGCGTAAAAGGGACAAGGTGGACACGAGGCTTACCAAGGTTCCAGGGGTCGGTCCGGTCCTTGAGGTCAGATTGATAGAGCATTTCGGAAGTTACAAAAATGTTCGGAACGCCTCCGTAGAGGACCTTTGCAGGGTCGAAGGGGTCGGTAAAGAACTAGCAAAAAAAATGGTCGAATTCCTATCATCTCAATGACTTGAATTTCGTTTTCTTTGTCCCTACTGGACATGTGGCCACGTTCTACTTGTTCTAGTTATGTTTATATATAATCAAACCCTTCTATCAAATTACATCATGACCAGTCTGATTGGTAAGGAGGACTGGTAGGGTGTTGAAATGAGATACGGGGTCTTTTTTATGCAGCTAAACAGGGAAATAGGGTTGCGATTGGTCAGTGCGGCTATCATGTTCCTGTTCGTGGCAGGTGGCGTTATTCCACTGCTTTCGATACCAGAACCAGCCGTCGGTACTATAACCATCGTCAACGGTGACATGACCGTTGATGGAACTACCAGCGTCGTGACCGGTAAGAATTGGAGGATAAATGGGAACATCTCCGTCATCAATGCTGGAAGCCTTACCTTCCAGGATTGTTATCTTGAGATCTCTTCCGACCTTGGCCTTGATGGTACGTTGGGAACAGGCGATGACAACATACACAACATCACCGTCAGTGGAGGATCCACACTGGAGTTCGATAACTGCACACTGACTGCAGCAACGAACCAGTTGTATCCGGTCGTTTGGACTGATATCAACGTGGCGGATTCCACCATCACATTCACCGACAGTACGATCCAGTTTCCAGGGAACTTCTCCTGCGATAACGCTGAAGTGGACATCTTATCCACAACGTTCAAGAGAATGGGGTCACTTCCATCCGGTATCGCAGATACCGACAGGAACGATGACGCCATGAGCTTCATCTTCAATGATACGACGAACGCATACATCGCGGACTCGTCCATCATGAACTGCTTCGAATACAGCGGTGGATTTGCCAGGGCCATCTGGGTCGCAGACTCCAGATTGGCCGTGTTCAACTCATACATCGATGTGGACTTCAGGGGTGTGGCCGACAGCGACACACACAACTACATCAATGTAAGTAATGGTGGCCGTGTGTTCCTGTTCGACATGATCCCCAACCTGGACGAACAAGCCCCACCGATCGGTCCTTGTGTTGTATGCTGGGACACTTCCGAGGTGGCGGTCTACAGGTTCGTGCAGGTCAATGCCTTCGATGCCATTGGTGTTCCTCTGCCCAACGCTGGTTTCACTCTCTATTATTCAGAGAACGGCACCGGCAGTGAGCAGGCAGCACACCCACCTGCAGAATACTTCACCTACTCTGGTGAAACCGTCCTTACCTACATGGACACTGACGACGAGGGAATAGCTATAATCCCAATGAGGTCCGACATCGGCGATGGCGATACCATGCCGAACATGGACTTCGTCGGCAGATACAAGATCCAAGGCACAGCCCCGATGTCCGCTGGTGTGACATCCTACATCCAGCTTGAAGGCTATCCGATATTCTACAACAAGACCACCCCGTTCATGGAGTACAATATCACCTTCGATGACCTGGTATCCACAGACCCCGGAAGCAACAACTACTACGATACCAGCACCAAGGACATCCTTATAACTTACAGCACCCAGAACCTCACAGGTTCCAATGCTGTAAAGGACGGACAGGTCTATCCATCCTACTTCGGACAGGCCGGTTCCATAACCATCTCTGACTTCGGTATCCTCAACATCAAGGACACATACCTTGACATCATGCAGGACGAGGACACACACTTCTACATCCTGGTGGAATCCAATGGTGTGTTGAACTTGGACAACGTGACCATTGGTTCGCTCGATGGAGAGCCACTCAACATCTACGTCAAGGGTGCTCCGTCAACACAGCCACGTGTCTATGCAAAGGATACCAACTTCGATATCAACGTCATGTGCATCAGGGACTACGGCGACCTCATGCTCGAGAACTGTGTCGTGAACGGAACATTGAACGCTGTAGGCGGCAATGTCATCCTGAACGCAGAGGGAACTACTTTCGTCAACGGTTCATTCATCGTTGACGATACGCTCTGCACGCTCGAGAACTGCGACATAAATACTACAGCAGTCTCCATAACAGACTCCGAGTTCTCCGCCTCCAACCTGACCATGCATACCCCTCTGATGTTCGAGAACAACATGGAAGGAAACCTTTCCAACGTCAGGTTCGTCGGGTTCACCGGCCAGACCCTCGTTGTGAAGGATTCAGCCGTTGTAGAGGTGTTCTACTGGGTCACCATCCGGGTCGTTGACACCTTCATCAACCCATTGCCTGGTGCAACTGTGAGCGCCTACGAGTTCTCAGGATTTGCTATCAATGTTGACCCGTTCGCTTCTGATGAGACGAACCTCACAGGCATAGCACATCTTCCACTGCTTGAGAGGATCATAACCGCAACGAGCAATGAGTTCAAGGGTAACTACTTCATGAACGCCACTTATGAGGGCTTCAGCTCTGGTGGTTCCACTGGAAGGGCCACAAGGGCCTCTCCGGTCATCGGTGGTAATATGGAGATAAACATCACCATAGATGGGGCACCTAACCTCTTCCCATCCAACATCACCACCAACGGTTCACTGATCCAGGGTAATGACATAGAGGTCGAGGTGACCGTGACTAATAATGGTGAGTTCGCAACATCCAATGTGGACGTTCAGCTCGAGAACTCCGGTCACATCATCGGCTCCCAGATCATTCCACTGATCAACGCCAAGGAGTCCACCAACATCACCTTCCCATGGACGGCCGTTTATGGCCTGAACATGCTCAAGTGCACTGTGGACGGCACCAACAAGATCGGTGAGCGTGACGAGACCGACAACGTGGTCGAGAAGCCGATCACTGTCGGGTACGGTCCAGACCTGTATCCGATAGTCGAGTTCTCCCACGATACTCCAGCAGTTGGTGACATCATCCAGATAACTGCCAAGATCGGTAACCTTGGTGACTACGATACAGAAGACCATCCTGTGAAGGTGGAGTTCTTCATCGGCTCACCATCCATTGCTCCGATCAACACGACCTACATCTCTGCTGTGAGGGAGACCGACTTCAGCAAGGTCACCATCAACTACACACCACAGCAGGTCGGCTTCGAGCAGATCTATGTCCAGGTCACATCCTTCTACGATGCTGACAACAACAACGACATCAACTTCTCCACCCTCGAGGTCAGGTCACCTCCAGACCTCAACGTGAGGAGCTCGGACATCAAGTTCTCCAATCCTGGACCGATCGGTGTCGGACAGACTATCACCGTGAACGTCTCCATCCACAACGATGGAAAGTCCGATGCAAGGGATGTCGTGGTCAGGATCTACCAGAACCTTGCTGCACAGGGAAATCAGCTCGGAGATGATTATTACTTCGAGAGGATAACTGCCCTTGGCAGTGCATACCTTGAGTTCACTTGGTCCTCACCGACCCCAGACGTTTACTCGATAATCGTGTGGGTCGACCCAGAGGATGAGGTGAACGAGAGTGACGAGGACAACAACCTCAACTACAACACCATTGAGGTGGGAGGTCTACCAGACCTTAAGTTCGAGACCGACACATTGTCGTTCACACCAGGTAACATCATCACAGAAGGTGAGAACCTTGTGATAACCGTGAAGGTATCCAACACCGGTGGGACCAAGGCTACAGGCATTGTGGTCAGGTTCAGCATCGACTCACCGTTCAATCCGATAGGAGAGTTCCTTATCAACCTATCCAATGATGAGTCCAAGACGTTGATCGTCTACTGGACCACAAGTCAGCTCGTGGGTAGCGAGGGACTTGTCGGAGAGCATTACCTCTTCGCCGTCATCGACGCAGAGGATGAGATAGTTGAGTCCAACGAGGAGAACAACCTCATCAACAAGACGACGGTAGGCTCCAAGATCACTGTCCTTTCCAAGGCCGACCTGGCCGTGGAGATGGAGGACATAACCTTCTCGAAGGTTGGACCTTTGGAGAACGGTGAGAACGTAACGATATACGCTACCGTCCACAACTGGGGCGAGACCACGGCGACCAAGGTCTCTGTGGAGTTCTACGATGGAAACCCAGAACAGGACGGTGACCTCATTGAGTGGCGCGACATCCAGCCAACAGCAGAGGTCGACGAGATCATGGGCGGTGAGACAGAGACCATCACGGTGGTCTGGAACACCAAAGGCCTCGGAGGTAACAGAAGTATCTACGTGGTCCTGGACAGGGAAGGTGACACAGAAGAAAGTGATGTATCCAATAACATGGCTTACAACACTATCTATGTGAAGACCGTCCCAGAGTTCAGTGTCTCATGGTTCGACCTTGCGGTCCAGCAGAACGGCATAACCGTTGAGAACATTGGCAAGGACCAGAGCGTCAACATCGTCGGCAGGGTCTACAACGACGGTGATACGGATGCCACAGGCGTCCATATCTCTGCCTTCAACGGCGATCCGCTCCTGCAGGGACAGCAGAGCGTTACCATCAAGGAGATGCGCATGGACATCCCAGGCGGTGAGTATGTGGACTTCTCTATTCCATACACCACCACCAAGAACCTCGACGATGACATCTCCGAGAGCCAGAAGATCTTCATCTTCGTCGACAAGCTTTCCGAGTTCTCAGAAAAGGACGAGATGGACAACAGTGCTTATACGACCCTAACCATCATCGGCAGGGACTCAACACCTGACCTGCAGTCCACCAACATCACGCTCCTGCTCAAGAACGAGGACACTGGAGCTGCTGTCTTCCAGGGTGACTCGGTCCCACAGGGAACCAATATCAGTCTGGACATCAACATATCCAACATCGGCGGTGTGAGCTCCGGAATGTTCAAGGTCAGTATCTTCGACTACAATCCTGTGGCCGGCGGTGTGATCAACGTTTCAGAGGCTCTGGCGAACATCAGCGTGTCCGGACTCGAGGCAGAGGATGACCTCTGGCTGCATCTGGACGCAGACGATGGTGCTTGGTTCCATATCGAGGACATCGGCAAGACCTGGTATTACGTCCTTATCGATTCCTATAGTGAGGTCACCGAGTATGATGAGAGCAACAATCTCATCCTCTTCAACCTCACAGGTCAGCAGAAGCCTGACTTCCAGATATGGGACATCGATGTGACGACCAAGAGCCCAGTTTCGGGGAAGACAATGGAGTGGACCGTGGAGATCTACAACGAGGGACCAGAGCCAAAGCAGGTAGCACTTACATGCACGCTTGCAGGAAAGACTGTAAACGCAGACGGTGGCCCAACACAGCTCATCCAGGCCAACTCCACAGGGACCTGGACCTTCTCTGCTAAACCAGAGAAGGCCGGAACCCTCTACATCAAGGCAACTGTGGATCCAGACGACCTTCATCCAGAGACGGACGAGTTCAATAACGAACGGACCGAGTCTGTGGTTGTTGAGGAACCACCAGATACAACCTTCATGATAATGGCCATAGCAGGCGGAGGAGTGGCCTTACTGGTCGTCCTTGGCCTTGTGGCTGCAGCAGTCTACTTCCTGGTCGTTAGGAAGAAGACGGACAACTACGCCGAGTGTTCCGAGTGCGGTGAGAAGATGCCTCTGGAGGCAACTTCCTGTCCGAACTGTGGTGCAGAGTTCGGTGACGAGGTCGAGTGCGGTAACTGCGGACATCTCATGTCCATCGGTGACTCGGTCTGTGCAAACTGCGGCGCTGTCTTTGCAGAGGACGGCGGAGCGGGTGCCCCGGCGGCTGACAAACCGAAGGAGCTCACGGACGGTAGCGAGACACCACCACCACCAGAGGACGGCGCAACCCCACCACCACCAGGTGAGGAGGCTGGCGGCGATGCCCTTGACGAAGTGGTCGAGGGTCAGGCTGATGGTGAGGACGTAGCCGAGTGTTACATGTGCGGAAGCATCATTCCGCTGTCAGCACCGATCTGTCCAGTGTGTGGGGCTGAATTTGAGTAACCCCTGACAACCGAAACTCAACCGACGAAAATTGCCCTGCTCACGCATTAGTTAGCATAAGTAGCGTGAGCAGGGCAACCTTTTCTTCCGTTTCGGTTGGCGGGGGTTACTCTTAGGCAGAGTCCAGTACTCCACACAGGTGACAACATCAGAGAGAGGTTGGAAAGGTCGAGCACATTCCTTCCGTCTTCCTCTTCTATTGCGGAATGTCTCGGCCCAGCCGCAAACCACTATGTGGTTCACGACGGGTTTGGATGTTAGAATTTCTCATTCACCGACCTAAACATCCAAACGCAGCTACGGCTGATCGTCAATGTTGTCGCGCCGTGCGCGCTCGGCAGAAAGGCGATCTTAGAAGCGTTTCTTTCTACCTCGTCCGGTTCTGTTGAGTTGCCGTGACTTCGGGGTATTGCTCCGTGGGGTGGTGCATTACGTGACTTTTAGTCTCTTTCGATAGAAATTTCTGCGGCACCATACCAAGTATTTATCCTCTTCGATGTGGTTGACTACGCATACGGAGAAGGGTATTTATAGAGGGTCAGACAACTATATACTAACACTAAATGGTGTGAGACAAGATGCTATCTTATGAGCATGAAATAGACTACCGAGACCTACATGAGAAGAAGACTATCCAGGTCGACCTACCAAAAGCCAATATCCCAGAGCCCGTAGCCCAGACATTCACACTTGTCAGCCAAATACTATTGCAAATATGCCTGAGATTAGAAACCCTCTAAACTGACCCCTCACGGAGCCCTGCGGGGCTCCGCCCTTCTTCTACCTCGACTCCATACGATTGCTATAGCTATAGCTCCAATCCCTGCAATAAAGGTGCAACAGCAAGCGCCTCCCATTATTACAGCACAAGTATCCTCAAACGTTGTGTTGTATTCTGTATCACTGGCATCGGTGGGTTTCTTCGTATCCTTTGGTATCTCGTCAACGAATGTTAACCAGCAGGTATAGGTGGCCCAGATATCTCCATACATGTCGTCGTCAATCAGTTGTATTCTCATCTCATACTTGCCATAGGGTACATCTCCGAAGTCACATTCGAATGTCCAATCGAAGTATGACCTCGCTGGCAAACAGAACATATAATCGTTAGGCGACGAGAAATCGATAACAAAGTTCCGCGAGTCTCTAGCCTGTTGTCCATTTTCGTTGAACAGCCATACAGCAAGATGGCCGTAAGCATCACCATACTCATAGCAGGATATGTTGATTGTATACTCTACGTCATTATCAGGTATCAATGTCCGTGGTCCCTTCAGGTCTTTGAGTGCGAAGATGCCTGACCCAGAATAATCCTCAGCTGTAACCTGGAAACACACTAGAAACAACACAGAAACAACTATCAGAGCACTAACCCTCATCTATCTCACCCGTCAGCATAGCACGTCCTATCGCAGTGATAGCAACGTTCCCATACTTCTGACGGGGGTTGGTAGGCTTGCGGTATTCGATGGCGTGAACGCGCTCCAGGAGCTCTAGAGCGCCTTTGATGGTCTCCCTGTTGGTTGTGACTTCTTTCAGCCTGGTTCTTGAGACACCCTCATCTCCTGCTGCGTCCAGTATCTGCAGGACCTCGATAATGATTTCAGAGGTCTTGCGCTTTGGAGACCTTTGACCACCGACCATCCCCACTTGTAAAGGACCTCGCTATCTTAAGCGTGTGGTGACAATATTGTCCCTTTGAAATAGAAGGGGGACTATTTAATCACTGTGGTACTAGATTTTGATTGATTCTTCTTCGCATTGTGCCGAGCTTCAGCAAACCGCCTAGCATGGTCGATCTGGCCTAGTAGTGGAGCGATTGTCTCATCTATTCCCTTGGGGCGCCTCCTTTTTGCCAACCTCCTTAGGTCATCTGTTATATCGTCACAATGGTCCATTAGAAGCACTGGGATAACTTCAGTGAGATTATTTCTCACATAGTACAAATTATCCGATTCTTCTTTAAAATGCTCCTCGGTGATGTACCCACCAGTCTTCATTTGATAGTAAAATTCCTTAACTTCATCAATACCCCTTTGAATTGTCCCAACATCTGCTTTTATTACATTCTGTGCTAATTGGTCTCTCACAGATTTCATTCCTGAAGCAATTTCATCGTTTACAGCAGTCACGACTGGGTGTTCTACTTCGCTTGTAGGAATAACAACGGACGACATGTCACCCGTGATTATCGCCCGTCCAATCTCGGTTATCGAGAAGAATACACTTTCCTTCTTCCCTTCTTTGATGACGGTCTTGTCAACTGCATTGAGTTTCATCAACGACTCTGCGTAGGACTTGATTGTTCTGGAATCGCTTGAGAAAGTTACCCGCTTACCGATACCATACACACGAAGCTTATCACCATCTTCGAGTGCTTTCAATATCTCAAGATACTTGTCCGCAGTATCCCCAACGAAAACCTTTCTCGTTTCAGTCATTAGCTGCAAATCTGCAGCTAGCTATTAAA
>JANQNL010000025.1 GCA_028279585.1 Thermoplasmatota archaeon | reverse complement strand
GATGGCAACTATCAGTATGATGGCTATCAGGGTCATCCCGGAGCCGCTTGTAGGTGAGACACCATCGTCCAGGTCCACGACACCGTCGCTTCCTGGAAGTATCCCAGACTCCTCCTTCTTGACGTTTATGGCAACCGTTACCGGAGTGGCCTCGTTACCAGCAGCATCCTGGACATGGATGGTGACCTCGTAGGTCCCTTCGGTCTGATAGATGTGGGTGAAGGTCGGGGAGGCGAGCCACTGGCTCACGGTCCCATCGCCCCAATCGACCTTGTAGTATGCAACTCCTGATACAAGGTCTGTGGAGTTGGCCCCATCAGCGGTGACGGTGTCTCCGATGTCTACGCTCATCTTTATCCAAAGCCTTGCTGTGGGGGCTGCGGTGTCCACCTTTCCATTGAACTCCTTGATCATGCCCTTATTTCCTGCTGGGTCCATGGCCCAGTAGTAGATGGTGGTCTCTCCTTCGCTGAGTTCGATGGGGTCGTAGTATTTGCTCTCAGCACCATCCGCGCCTTGCCTGTAATACATGGTAGCATCCTCTTCCGAGGTCAAGGTAAGCGTAGGTTTGGACTGGTACCATCCTGTGCGCTCTGGATCGATGTCCGAGGTCAGGGTAACATCAGGTGGTGTGAGGTCGAGCTTGATGGTAAAGTTCTGTTCCTCCTCCTTGTTCCCAGCAGCGTCGATGCCGTAGTAGGTTATCGTGTGAACGCCTTCGTCAAGAGTTACGCCCATCATGGTCCCGTCAGTGCTTTCAATGAACGGGACGTAGAGCGAGAACTCGTCGCCGTCGATGCTGTAGTACACCTCTGCATCATCGTGTGAGCTGAAATTGAGGACAAGGGAAGCGTTGAACCAACCCTCATCGTTGGGTTCTGCAGGGGAGGTGAGCAGGTATGTCTTTGGTGTGATTGTGTCGACCAGGAAGGTTCTGGAGACCTCGGTGGCCTTGTTGCCGGCTGGATCTACGGCCCAGTAGGTGAATGTGTGCTGGCCTTCCTTCATCGAGACAGGGGATGTGTAATCCTTTATCTCGCCGTTGTCTATCTTGTAGTAACCCTTGGTTCCATTGAGAAGGTCGAAGTCTAAAGTGACCTTAGGTGTTGTGGCAAAGAAACCATAGGTCCCATCAGGTTCCTCAGGGTTGGTTGTCATCTCGATGTCCGGTGGGGTTAGGTCTGTCTTGTACGAGAACGTCTTGAGGGCCTCTGTGTTCCCTGCTGTATCGACGGTCCAGTACTCGATGATGTGGTAACCCTCACCAAGCTTGATGCTCTTGGAGTAGGTCTGGTTGGGCCCTCCGTCCGTGCGGAAGTACGTTGTCTCGGAAACTCCAGCTTCAAGTGTTATCTCGGGATCGGTAACATACCAATCGTCCTTGCCATCAGGTGTGGCTGGGTCTACGGTCATGCTGGTGGAAGGGGTTATCGTGTCGACCTTGATGGTGAAGGAGTGGATCTCCTCCTCGTTGCCAGATATATCAATGCCATAGTAATCGATGGTATGCTCACCTTCCGCAACATCTATCTTCGTATCGTATGTGAGCCATGGTCCGCCATCGACCCTGTACTTCAGGGTAGCCTCTGGATCATTGGTGTGAAGTGTCACAGATGGGGATGATGTATAGTATCCGTTATCACCGTCTGGTGTTGTTGGATGTGGTGTGTGGATGGTCTCTGGAGGTAGCAGGTCCAGTATCTCTGCTTCGTAATCGAACGACTGGTCAGAGTATGAACCGACGGCAATGATCACCTCGCTGTAGTTGAGGCCTATCTTCTCGATGTCGTATGTTCCAGCACCGCCGAGGTACTGGACATCGTTCTTGAAGCCGTGCTTACCGATCAGAAGTGCCTGGTAGATAACAGACCCAGTTCCAGTGAACCTTAGAACGTCACCATCGCCCTCGTAGAAGCGGATGTACCTTCCTCCATAGCGCTCGACGTTGTTGGACTGGGTCGAGACAGGGTAGTTGCTGTGGGATGTGGCTACGTTCACACGGATGCTCTGGTATCTGTATCCGTACTGGCCGTCGTATATGGAGGGGTCATCTAATCGATTGGCGACCACATAATCGCGGTAGATATCATTGAACCTCTCTGAATATCCCTTTGCAGAAAGGACGTTGTTGAACCCGGCCTGGCCGTTGGCGTTCTCTGCTACAAGTGCCTTTACTGAGGCATTGCCGCCGTAGTGGTCCCAGAAGTACTGGACGAAAGCATAGCTCGACCCGTAGTCGTGGCCAGCATTATCGAACTGCAGGAGGTCCTTGTGTGGATTGTTCTCAAAGGAAATGATGTGAGAATCGAGGCCGCTTGCATCATATCCATAGCAGAAGTGGATGGCATTGTCAGAGCAGCCCTCGTTTATCCAGAGGGACTCTCCCCAGTAGCCCCCATCGTAGTAGTTGTGGATCAGATGCTGGAACTCGTGGGTCAGGATCTCGTATCCCCAGGAGTTGAGGTCAGCAGAGTCCACGTATACGCCGTCTGGGTCTGCAGGTGAGAAGTATCCTCCGACGCCGTAGAGGCCGTCCATGTAACGGATGTAGATGTTGATCTTGGAGTAAGGGGGTGTGCCGAACACGGCTATATCGATAGGGTAGATGGTGTTATCGAACTCGCTTATGACGTTGTTGACGGTGGCCTGGTTCACAGTTACGCCGCTGTCGACGTAGACACGGCAGTATGTGCCAGTGCCCTGCTGTGAGTATGCTCTGGTCTTTGCGTCGTCGACCGTGGTATACTCGAAGTTCTCTGGAGGGTCGTCGCCACGGTATATCATGTGGTAACCGTCCTCTGTTGTTATGTCCTGGGTCTGTGTTTCCTCTGCGTTCACTGCAATGAACGGGAAAGTGAGGAAAAAGACCAGGATGAGTGCCCAAACCCAATTGGATACCTTTACTACCATCTATTCCACCTGCTACACTGTACAAATTATATGCAGAGGGTATATATGTTAGGGTAAGTTGTGTAGGTACATATGTCAAATAAACGTTAAATATGTCATAGATGGTAACTTAGGCCAGCCTTGACATATCTATACACAATTTATCCTACGCTACACGGCCGCTAGTGACATTGACGGTCTGCCGTAGTTGCGTATGGCAGTTTCCGACGCAGAGGTCCTGACGGAGGAAACTGACCACCTCCCAACTTTGTGTTCTTTGTGTTTACAATAACTACAAAAACCGCCTCAACGTTTCCCCCCCGGGATAGATATGCTACAGAAACTCCTCGAAGACCATAAGGCCATCAAGTACGGCGACTTCACCCTCACATCTGGGAAGAAATCACACTATTACGTCAACATCAAGGAAGCTTACTCGGACCCTGCAGTGTTAAGGGCCATTGCAGAAGGCATGGCTCCTCACATCAAGGAGTCTGGTGTGGACGTGATCACTGGCATGGAGCTCGGTGCGGTCCCTATCGCGGCTGCTTGCGCATTGTCCACTGACATTCCTTATTTAATGGTTAGGAAGGGTGGCAGGGAGCACGGTGCAAAAAGGCTCATCGAGGGC
>JANQNL010000203.1 GCA_028279585.1 Thermoplasmatota archaeon | reverse complement strand
AATACCACATTCGTCAACCAAAGGTTCACCTCCGACGACGATGTGACGATCACGATACGTAACCAAGGCAACAGCTCTGTGATGGTGTCCGGGTTCGTGTTCGAAAAGATGGACCTGACCAAAGACCAGTCCCTGGACAGGCTCCAGATGTGCTGCACCCCCGTATCGTTCCTAGCCCTTATCTGGGGAGCGATATTGTGGATGCTCTCTGTACTGGTCCGCTTGAAGCTGGTCAAGGTCGACGGTGCAGAGAAGTTCGAGAAGAAGGAGCTTATACATCCCAAGTTCGTGGCTCCCTGCTGTCTGATATTCCTCTCCTTTGTCACCTTGGCCCTTGTCATCGAGCCCCTCTTCTTCACCCCTTCCGAAACCGGTTCCAACTTCTTCGAGCACTTCTTCAAGATAGCCATCTGGAGCTTCTCAGCGTTCATCATGATCTACGTCTATACCAAGTGGTTCCACCTGGGCGGTAGGATAGCAATGACCGTCCATGACAAGAGGGTCATAAAGAGGTGGCAGCAAAAGAGAGAGGTCCAGGCAGGTATCCTGCGAAAGACCCAGGCCCTCATGTACTTCCCGTTCATCACCACAATATTCTGGACCGCTGTCGGTGTGGCTGTCTCTTTGCTCTACAGCACGTTCATGCGAGGGACCAAGGTCTCGTTCAGCGGGGTGGCACTGTTCCAAGGTCTATGGTGGTTGTTCTTCATCGTGGCCCCGTTCATGCTGGTGAGCTCTTATTTCGCTCACCTTTACGTCTATGAGCGCAGGTTCCCAGAGTATGTCATGAACAAGAAGCTGCGCAAGTACCTCACTGGTCTTAAGCTGCTTCAGAAGCTGGATGGCAAGCTGGAGGAGAGGCGGAAGAAGAAAGAGGAGAAGAAGAAGGCCAAGGAGGAGAAGAGGGCGAAGGTCCAGAAGCAGCTGGAGAAGGAGCGGAAGGAGCGGGAGAAGCAGAAACAACTTGAAGAGAAGAAGGGCAAAAAGGTCTGATGCTCCTACCTCTCGACTCCCTGACTCAAACTTCGGTTTCTAGAATTTGGATCGTTATAGCGTTGTGGTGCGCGGAAGTCAAGCCCAAAAGAGAGAAAGAAAGGTTGATGTTCAAACCTAGCCAGTAGCTGCTATCACCACGGTTTGAACATCAATTTCTTGGGGTATACTTTTGGCCTTGACTTTCTCTGGCGCACCACAACGCTTATATAACGATTCAAATTCTGCTCGATTTACCTTATATAGATTGACCATCATAAATTAGGTATAGTAGCCTAAATAATGGTGATACAATGCTTCCAACAAGGGTAAAGGCCAACCCGGTACGGATCGCGATGGTCATAGGCATCCTCCTGCTTCTGACAGTCTTAACTGCCAGCGTGTTCACGGTTAGCGCTGAGGAGCAGAGAGTGGACCCCTATGACGTAACGCTCACTTCAGCAGAGCAGAACGGACTAGGGGAGATCATACCCCTGGACCACACTCTACAACCAGGAGAGACGACCACGTTCAAGGCATCGTTGAAGAACACTGGCCAGTTCCTCGACACCTATGACCTATCGGTCAGCAACGCCCCGACCGGATGGACAGTGGACGTATCACCCACCTCCATCGAGCTCTATGGCGACGCATCCCAGACCGTCGACATCGAGGTCACAGCTCCATACACTGGCATCGATGACGATTATTCCTACACACTGGAGCTGGACGCTGTATCACAGACCGATCCTACGAACGCTTCAGCAAGCATCGACGCCATCATCAGGTGCGACCCAGAGGTTGGATACACCCTAAAGGCCTACGTGGACCTGCCAGGACATGGCACGACCGAGGTCACAGAAGGCATGGTGATCGATGTTCGCCCAGGTCAGGACCTGGTGGTCGACATCGCCATGACATCCTCTGGTAACATCGATGATATCGTGGAGCTTCTCGCTGCTGGACCTACCGTCTGGAGCGTCAACTTCCCTAACTACAAGCGGGATGTGGATACAGACCTTCCAGCCTCTTCCAAGAGTACTGATACTGTATTCGTACCCCTAATGATCAAGGTCCCAGACACAGTGGAGGACACAGAGGTCTTTGCGTTCTCCCTCACAGGGACATCGACCTATGCAGCTGAACACATGGATACAGGATTTGTCAAGGCACTCACGTTCAGTCTCAAGGCCGACTTCACAAACTACATCCTGGTCGAGACAGACCTTACAGAGATCTCGATGGACCCAGGCACGACCGTCGACGTCGAAGTGACGGTCACCAACCTCGGATATGTCCCGGTCACCTACCACCCACCATCCTCCTATCAGATGGGTGGTCTCGAAGGCTTCACAGAGGTCATCGAGGATATCGGTTACACAGCATTGGAGCCATCCGACTCCATGACCTTCGATATCACGTTCGGAGCTCCAGCAGACGCCATGGCCAACATGGTCTGCGAGTATTCCATTACCGGCTCTGCGGACAAGGAGGTCACGTTCATTCCTGCACGTGTGGCGCTCAATATCAACCACATCCATTCAGTGCAGGTCGTCACCGTCATGGAGACCCTGGAGAACGTCATACCAGGGCAGACATCCGATGTGACCCTGCAGGTCACCAACAACGGCAATGGGAACGAGTCGGTCGAGCTTGCCTTCAACACTTATCCCATCGGATGGGATGTCGAGCTGACACCAAAGGAAGTGTTCCTTGTGCCAGGCCAGACAGCGAACGTCACGCTCTCACCCACCTCTCCCATAGACACAGAGGACGGCACCTATGATGTCAGCCTCAAGGTCTACAGGGTCAACTACGATGACGTTGGGAACAAGCATTATTTCCTTGCAACAACAAGCATCACTACCTTCTCAGTAGCAAATGTGGCTGATCTTGTGGTCAACGGAACGTTCGTGTCCATCTCCAATGAGTATCCCGAGGTCGGAGAGCTCATCTATATCAACGTCACCGTGGCCAACATCGGTGGAGCAACTGCCGAGAACGTAGAGGTCATCGTTCAGATCCAGACCCTGTCCGGTTCTGTGAAGGAGGTTGGAAGGGAGACCATCCCGACCATCGACCCAGGTATGACCGATACGGTCTACATTCCATACACTGCTGAGATCTCTGTCAGGTGGGTCATAGTCATAGTCGACGATGATGACGAGATCTGCGAGCTGTGCGATACGAACAACGAATACAGGACACACGTAGCATCAAGTCTCACCAACGAGGGAAGCACGGATACCGGTGGAAGGACCGACGACATCGCACCTTCGACCTATGCTGCGATCATCGTGTCAACGGCCCTTGTCACTACAGTGCTGTTCGCTGTGATGCTCAAGCTTTACACTGCCGGAAAGCTATCCAAGCTCGCCATACCTGGCCTTGGAGGTGCAGCTGCAGGATACTCCAAGATCCGCCAGGACGACCTGCTCAACAATGAGACCAGGGAGTCGGTGTATGATTACATCCGGGAACACCCTGGAGCACACTTCAGGTCCATCATGTCGAACCTCGACCTTTCCAACGGGACCCTGTCCCACCATCTCCAGACACTGGAGAAGGGTGAGTTCATCAAGTCCGAAAAGGACGGTGTCCTCCGAAGGTACTACCCAAGGGGTAGGAAGTTCACAGGCGAGATCATCGAGCTTAACTCGGTCCAGCGCAAGATCATGACAGCAATAGCCATCAACCCAGGCATCTCCCAGAAGGAGCTTGCCAAGAAGGTCGGTATCTCCGCGCCAACAGTCAACTACCACGTCAACGGCCTTAAGGCCGCAAGGCTTGTGGAGATTAAGAGGCACGGTAAGAAGACCGAGCTTTTCGTCATCAAGCGCGGGTCCTGATCAATGAACCGGATGGTCAATTGATCACTGTTTCAAGAGCTATAAACTATTGGACATGCTAGATCTTTCGTGTGTATCGGTCTCCAAGGCGAGCTCACTTCATAAAGCTCCGAAAAGGAAAGAACGGTTGGTTCGTTCCACAGATCATAGCCTACTCATTGAACGAACCAATCTTTTTAGGCATTTTTCGGAGCTTTATTCCGTTCCTCGTAAGCAAAAAGACCATTTAGCCAAAGTCCACTCTTGGTCCATGGTCCACTCACGGTCAGACCAGCTCGGGCTCAAGCTCATCATATCGATGACCGTAACAGCCATACTGCTTCTCATCTTGGTCCCAGCCACAGCTACGGCAGAACCGGACTTCACCGCGTTCAGAGGTGGCCCTACAAGGGATTCAGCCATCTCGGCCACCGATAGTGGTGATGAAGGTCTTATCTGGAAATATGGTCCTGTGAACGTCGGCCCTTACTCTGCTCCGAAAGCATCGGCCATCATCGTTGGTGACAAGGTCTTTGTGGGGGCGGACAGCGGGAAGATGTACTGCCTCTGGAAGGACAATGGAACAAAGCTTTGGGAGTACCAGACCGAGAACACCACAGTCGGCATTCACGGGACCGCAGCGTACTATGATGGCAAGATTTACTTCGGTGGATACGACTACTATATCTACTGTCTCGAAGCTGAAACTGGGGACTTCGTCTGGAAGTTCAATACCGGCGGATGGGTCGGTGCTTCTGGTACCTTTGTCAACGACACCTTCATCATATCCGGGGATGCCAGCACTGGAGAGATCTACTCCTTGAACGCCACCACAGGAAGGCTCAACTGGCGCTACCGTGGAGGCAATGATATGCACTCCTCGCCTGCAGTGGATGTCTCCCGTTCCCTTATCTTTGTTGGCTCCAACGACTTCCATGTCCACGCGGTCTGGCTGGAGAACGGCACCATGAAGTGGAAGTACAAGACCGGTAGGGACGTGAAAGGAACACCAGCTGTAGATCCAGAGCGAGGACTTGTCTACATCGGTTCGTGGGACCACAAGGTCTACGCTCTGCACGAGGACACAGGTGAGGTGGAATGGACCTTCGAGACCACAGGCGTGGTGTACTCATCGCCAGCGCTGGACAAGGATCGGGGTCGCCTATACATTGGGTCCTATGATCAGAGCCTCTACTGCCTTGACATGGATGATGGCCACAAGATCTGGAGGTTCGCCACGGACGGCCCTATACTCTCATCCCCCACGGTCGAGACCAACTCGGGTAGGGTCTACGTGGGTTCACATGACGGACGATTATACTGTTTGGACAAGAACAAGGGCAGGATGAACTGGGCCTACGAGACCGGTGACAAGCTAACCTCGTCCCCTGCAGTAGCGGACGACATGGTGATCATAAGCTCCTGTGACTCATACGTCTATGCACTCCATCTGAACATGCCATTCTCACTCATTCTTCGGTCATATCATTGGGCAGGCATCGTGCTCATCGTCATCGCAGGGCTGTTGCTCATCGGTTTGGTCGTCGGTGTCCGGTTCATGAACAAGGACAGAAAAGGCCAGTGATCACTTCAAGCGAGCTTCTTCGATGATGCTCTTCCTGTATTCTTTGGCATCGAGCTTTCCCTCGAGCTGCCTGAAGAACCGATTGACATTGTTGATGTCCCGGAGCAGGAACTCTTCTGCAGCCGGGTGGTCCACAAGGACCGCTTGTCCAACATCGATGACAACAGGGCCATCATCACCCATCAGGACGTTGTACTCTGAAAGGTCAGCGTGGACAAGACCTGCGTCGATGTAGGACCTCCGGATGAAGTCCATGAGGAAATCGTAGATCTCCTTTGCCTCCTCTTCGTCCAGCGCGCATTCCTTGAGGGGAGGGGCAGGCATGTCCTCCAGTCGTACCATGTCCTGGACCAGGATGTTTCGGAAGTAATGGATGGGTTCTGGAACACGAAGGTCGGCATCGCACATCCTGATGAGGTTCTGGTACTCCTTCCTGCACCAGGTGTAGATAACCTCGACATGGCTTTTCTTTGTGTTCATGAAACGAGAGTCACCATCGATGTACTTGTTCAGGGCCCTGAATGTGGCTGTGTTCACACGGAAGATCTTGACGACAACGCGTCCGCCTGTGGGTTCTGTGGCAATGAACGTGTTAGCTTCCTTTCCTGTTGAAATGGGAGCGTCCAGGGTATCTATGATATGCTTGGAGATGAGCTGGGTAAGGAACTTCAGAGTACGCTGATCGAAGACCTCGTCGTAGGTCTTGAACAGATCAGCGTCCTTGTGGATGCGTTTCTCTTTTTTTGGTCTATCTATGAAACGCTCGGCCTTCTCTAGAAGTTCGTCCTCCAAGGCAAAACACCTCGATGAAAAGTTGTCAGGTCTAGTAGATATCTATCTCCTTCGGGATGAGGCCCTTTTTGGAGAGAGATACTGCCTGGGTCTTTGTGTATCGCCATTTGATATCGGCCTTCTCGTCCTGGAACTCCCAGGGCGAGATGATGAGGAGGTCGCCTTCCCTGATCCACATCCTTCTGCGGAGCTTGCCGGGAATACGGGCCAACCTGCCCTTGCCGTCGGCGCATACGCACTTGATCCTGGAGCCACCGAGCAACTGGTCCGCGATAGCGAAGATCTCACCCTTCTTCTTGTTGGGAAGCTTTACACGGACGTACCCTTCCTCAGCCTGCTGGTGCTGGTTCCTCTGGTACTTTGTAGATGGGCCAGCCTCTTCAGATGTGAGGATGACCGAGTCTGCGTCCTTGCGAAGGTTCTCCTTCTTTTCGGGCTGTTCTTCCTTTGCTTCCTCTGCCATGGGATAGCTCCAATGTGGGTGGCCATACTGGCCAGGGATGCCTATTAGACACCTTCTATATATGCTCTTTGGACAAAGGAAAGCACCAAGAAAAAGCTCTTTGTCCAAAGCCCGCACGCCGTGAGAAGATGCGACGGTCTGGCGATGCTGGGTCCAGAAATTCCGCAGCGAAGACCCTGACGGAAGGAATTTACTGGTACTGTTCAAATGCTTGGTGCCACAATCCTCCGTTCCCCACCCTCGAAGTTTCCTTCGACAACGAGTATCGCATCGCAAACTTCGCGACGCTCCCACGTCCAGTCGTCGTTAGAAGATGAGGTCGTGAGGCGTCCCCCCTGATACTTTTTCATAGCATTCGCTAGCTTATGAAAATGAAAAAGCCTCAGGGGGGAATTGAACCCCCGATCTACGCCTTACCAAGGCGTCGCAATACCGCTAAGCCACTGAGGCATGTGAGTCCAGAACTGGGTCCTGGGGAAGCGTCCTAATTCCATTATCAGTAAAATATTTTGTGTCCATACCAACTATGCCTGGTCGAGGTTCAACAGAATCAATACCTTTAACCCACTTCTGTTCCTTCATGTCCTCAATGCACCTCATCTTCGAGCTGTCAGGTGATCATCCCGACCTCGCCCACGCCGAGGCCCTTGCTGTCCTCAACCGGTCATCCTGCGACCCATCTCTCATCCACCAGGGTGAGCTATGGTCATCGTTCGAAGTCTCTCAGCTCCCTCCCTTTCCGATCCTCGGAATGACCCAGGCAGCCTACCAGGTGCTCGAAGGACCATTCTCTTCTCCGGACGAGCTCCTATCATCCCTCCGGTCCGATCCACCATCATTTCCCGATGGTACATTCGTTGTCCGGAGCGCCCACTTCGATGATACAGAGATAGAAGGCTCACAGGAGTTTCAAGCAACTGTCGGAGAGGTCTTCTACGACCTGGGCCGCAAGGTTAGCGTCAAGGACCCGGACATCATCCTCACGGTCATCACAACCAAAGAAGGGACCTTCCTCTCGCTCCTCGTCCATTCCCGTGACAAGGAAGACTTTATGAAAAGACACGTCAAGAACAGACCCTTCTTCTCACCGGTCTCACTACATCCCAAGATAGCAAGAGCGTTCATCAACGTCCTTTACAGACCGGGAGAGACCGTTGTGGACCCGTTCTGCGGCACAGGTGGATTCCTTCTCGAGGCAGCCTCCATGGACATTTCAGCCTGGGGAATAGACCTGGACCCGGATATGGTGGATGGTTCGAAACAGAACCTCGGTCATCTTGAATATGATACTACTAAGGTCTTAGAAGGAGATGCGGAGAACATCTCCACATTCCTTCCCGATCTTGTTGGGAAGGCCGTCATTGTCACAGACCCACCATACGGACGTTCGTCCTACACAGGCGGCCAGACCATCCTCGAGCTCTATGAACGCTGTCTCCTTGCCTTCAAGGACTTCGTTGGACCTAAGGGTAGGGTAGGGATCATCCTACCTGATGAAGCGTCCATACGCCAAGCTGAAGCTATCTACGAACTGGAGCTGATGGTCCCTGTGAGGGCTCATAGGTCCCTCACCCGGCATCTATGCGTGTTCAGTCATCGCCAAGAAGGTCCTTGAGCGAAGTGACCGGCTTGTCGTCCTTCTTCTCCTCACCCCCCTCGTCCAGGACATCCTTGAGGGATGTTGGCTTGGAGCTCACAGGTGCCGAGGTCGTCGTTGGCGGCTTGGATGTGACCGGAGCCGACGTGACAGGCTTCGAGCTTACAGGAGCTGAGGTCGTTGTTGGAGGCTTGGACGTGACCGGTGCTGATGTAACTGGCTTGGAGCTCACAGGTGCTGAGGTCACAGGTTTGGATGTTGTTGGTGGTTTGGATGTGACCGGAGCCGATGTTACAGGCTTTGAGCTTACAGGTGCAGATGTCGTCACAGGCTTGGATGCTGCAGGCTTGGTCGACACAGGTGCCGTAGTGGTCGTGGCTGGCTTTGTCGTTGCCGGTGCAGACGTCTTCATGAGGTCATCCTGGTCAACATACTCCTCATCCTCTGGCTTGTATTCCTTGTCTGAAGCTGGAGGCAGGTATCCTGCAACATTGCCACCGCCATCGCTTCCATCTCCCAGGGAGTAGGAAGGTGCGGAGGCTGCTGCCATGGAGTAAGGGGATGCTGGAGGTAGTGCGTATGGGCTTCCTCCTCCACCACCGCCACCACCGCTACCAGCGGCAGGGCCGGATTTCAGCACGGAATATGGAGCTGAGGTGGAGTACGGATGGTCGGGATCGAACTCCACTTCGAAGTCGTCCTCTTCATCCTCTTCCTCCTCCTCGTCCTCGTCGAAGGTGTCGTCCATCTCGGCGTATGGTTTGTATTCACCCTCCTTGGTGTAACCAGTGTCGAGCACCGACAACCTGATGTTGGAGTATGCTCGCAGCGTCAGGACGATGAAGAATATCAGGATCATGGCAAGCATGACCGGGATACCGATCTGGATGAGCTGGACGAACCAAGGTGTTTCATCGCCTCCTCCTCCACCATCACCTATTCCTTTGATATTGCAATTGAACCGCTCCTCATTGTTGAGGTCGTTCTGTTCAGGTATCTCTCCTGTTGGGTCCAGTCTGACCCTGAGCTTCAGGGTCTGCTTGGCACTGAAGGAGATGGAAACGCCCACGGTCTTGGTTTCACCAGACTTGAGGCTTGTGATGTTGTATGTTTTGAGGTTCCTGGAGGAAGCAGCATCACCAAAGCCGACGACCAGTGGGCCGAAGCCACCGGTATAGTTACTGTCAGCAGTGTTCGTCACAACGGCCTGGATGAGTATCTTCTGGTCTGGAACGATCTCGATCCTTCGTAGGTCTGGGTCCCAGTAGATGTTATCCTCTTCCATGGTCAGAGTGTGCATTGGTTTACCGTTGATGAGGATCTCATCGATGATGAACTCGTAGCTTTCTACCTCGACCTCAATGGTCGTCTCGTCCTTGACCTGACCACCGCTGCCCTTGGACTCACCCTTGATAGTAAAGGTATACTTGCCTGGCTTCGTTCCAAGCGGAGCTTCCGCCCTGAACTTTAGCACTCTTTCTTCTTGATAACCTATCGAGAAGGTATCGGTCAGGACCTCACCCCAGAGCGGACTGGTCTGATAGTCCACCTCGAAACCGACGCTATCTCGGATGTTACCAAGGTTTTTGACGTTGATATCGTAGAACACCTTGGTCTCGTAATCAGATGATAACTTTTGGATCCCGGTGTCCTTGTTCTCGAATATGAAGTTGTAGACCTTCTGGACATTGGATGTCAGCCAAACGATGGAGACGTTGTTCGTGTCATTCAATGACCAGGCCCTGACATCCAGGGAATAACCCTCGAACGAAAGGGTAGTGTCAGGGTTCGTGTCTGCCTGTGCATCCAGAGGGATGTTGATGTAGACGGTCACGGACCTGGACATGTTGGATGCCAAGATCACACTCTCATCCTGGAACGTGATCCAATCCTTATGCTCGCATGTGGACTCCAGAACGAAGGTGTCCATGACATTACCCGTGTTCTTGAGGGTTACATAGTACTCGACTATGCCGCCAACGTATCCACTCTTCCTGGGCTCCTGACACGACATCTTGAGCCCGTACTTCTCTAGCACGTTGAAGGTTAGTTCCAGTTCGTCCGCTTTCTTCTGCGGAATTCCTGTATAGGCACCGATCTTGATCCTGTAACCGTCCCTGGCAGCGACGTCGTTGCCAAGGATGAGCTTGAGACCGATGGCCGCAGTTGTCTTGTATGTAAGACCATCTGGAGGGATCTCATTGGTGATGAGACCCAGGACCCATCCATCCGGCTTTTCTAGGATCTTCACTTCTGTGGTACGGTCCTTCCCGTTACCAGTATTGGTAAGATTGAACCACACCACCGACTCTTCACCGGGTAGGATGTTGTACATCCCTACCGGATCATCAAGGTTGAGATCGTACTTCCTGTCAGCGATGATAGTGACCTGGGCACTGCTTGTGACGTCGGAGTCAGTGTTGGACCTGCTCCAAAGCTTGACGTTCACAGAGATACCCTTCATCAGTCCACCTGGGACAGCTACACGGAGGACCACTTCGGCCTTCTCGCCCCTCTGGATAACAGAGGTCATCTGACCGCTGAACACATAGATCTGCCATCCCTGCTTTGTCTTGGATGGGGACAGTGGTTCTGCCCATGTGTAGAACGAATCACGATAGTTACCTGTGTTCTCGACCTCCCATGTACAATATAGGATCTCGCCGGGAGGTACCCACACGTTATGGCCATCATCTTTGTATGGCGCATGTAGTTTGACACCACCCGAGAAGTCCACGGTGACCGTGAAGGTCAGTAGGTCTGATGCCAAAGGATAGTTGATGGACGAGGCCTGGAGGGTGATCTTGTAGTTGACACCCTTCATTGCGTCCTGTCGCCTTGTGGAGATGGTGAAGGTTTGGTTGAGATACATTATCTCTTCTGGGTCCAGCTCCAGTTCACCGTAACCAAGGACGGTCCAGTTGGTCGGCTTATCGACGACCTTGATCTCGATGGTATCTATCTCGTTCCCTGCATTGAGCAGAGAGAACGGGAGGTTGTATGTGCTTCCGACCCTGAAGCCTGTATACTTCTCTTTGTTGGTCATGAGCACAGGGTTGAAACCAGCCTCGTTGATGTGTATCTTGGCCTTGAGCTGGTTGTCAGTAAGGTCCTCATCGTTTGCGATGATTATCGTCGCAACGACCGTGAACCAATGTGGATATTCATACTTCGGAAGTCCGGTCATACCATCTATCGGAGGGGTGAGTGGTGGGGTGTAGGACCAAGTATACGAAAAGAACGTATCCTCGGAGAACTGTGTTGTGAAATGCTTCGAAAGGATGGTCGAGTTGGCGTAGCCGTCGTTGATAGCGACGACAACATCGTAACCCTGGGTTATGGTCTCACCATAGTTCCACAGGGTCGTATTGAACCTGACCACCTGACCCGGATAATGGGTCGTTGAACCAGTAAGGGACTTCAGGACCTCAATTTTTGTTACTCCAAGATCGACCACGGTCCCAGTGGCCCTGCTCTTGGGCTGTTCGTTGTTCTTATCTATCTGCTTCTGTAAAAGTTCGTCACAGACCCTTTCATACTCGGGGTCCCCGAACTCTACCTCCCCCGTTGTTGCAGGTTCAATATCGTCTAGCTGGGTAACTACTATCTCAGACGCGACGACAAGGCCTGTACCAGCGAAAAGGAAGGCGACGGTCAAAGCAAAGAGCACTATGTATCTGTGTGTATTTTTGAGGATCATTCCCACCACCTGGAATGTATCAACCGAAAGAGTGGTTGATAAATGACTGCTAATATATATTTTTTTACTGGCATAAGCTTTACTCTATTTTATACGTCCTAGTATTTTCTATGCAGTCTACCGTGCAGAAAGTACGCGATTCTGCAATTAGTGAACTACGAAAATGTAGCAATCGCAATGAATGGATGGTATAATTTGCACAAATTCTTCCAAATTTATACCATTTGTTACGCACTTTCCACAGTATACTCCACAGCGAGGTCGGACAAGGTCACAAGCCCTGTGACATCGGACCTGACGATGATCGGAACGTCGATGTAGTCCCCCGCATCATCCTCGTGCAGCTTGAGATATGCATTTATCTGGTCTGCGAGGTCGACCTGCCTTTCCCTGTCGTCGAATTCACCAGCGAACTCATGTTTCTGTCCACCTGGACTTGGGACGTATACTGACACATCATGAGGATAGTAGAGCGAGTCGGACACGGTAACAGACCCTGCGTTGACGTTGGTTTCCCCTATATCAGGGACACCATCATGGTTGAAGTCACCTACTGTTATCTGGTAGGGGTAGGCGCCGATGGTCCTCTCGTGCAGCTTTGTGAACTCACCGAAGCCATCGTTTAGGAGCACTGTTAGTGTATTGGAATAAGCGCAGGTCGCAAGGAGATCGACGTCATTATCCCCATCGATATCTGCAGTTGCCAGGAAGAACGGCCTTGCGCCAAGTCCGTAGTCCTTCCTACCAAAGAACTTGCCTGTGCCGTCGTTGAAAAGGATGGACAGACTATCGCTCTTTGAGTTCACGCATGCAGTATCCAGGTCTCCATCTCCATCATAATCGTCCAAGACGATGGTCGATGGACCCTTTCCGACATCGTAATCATCAATTGTGGGATATGTCTCGGTCGCCTGATCATACAGTAGAACTGACATGGAGGATTGGGGTTCACCGTCACTTCCCATGTTCGCAGTTATCAGGTCGTCAAATCCGTCTCCGTCCACATCCCCCATGGCAAGGTCGAAAGGCATCCTTCCATCAAGGGAGATGGTCACGAACTTGTTCGCTTCTTCGTCGTTTCCGAACATCGCATCCCTGGCAGCGCCTGGACCCTGGTTTATCAGAAGGGTCAGCGTACCCTGGCCATGGTTTGCAGTGATGAGGTCTGGATAGTTATCATTGTTAAGGTCGGTGGTTCTCAGAGCGAACGGATATCCACCGATGTCGTAATGGTATGGATGGTCTGTTGTGAAGGTTCCATCCCCTCGATTGAACTTGGGGATAATGACGAACCTTGCCTCATCTGCAGAGGCGATATCTATCCATCCATCCTGGTCGAAGTCAGCCATGCAAACAGCGTACGGTTCAAGACCGATCTGGTAATCCCTGTTCGCACCGAAGTTCCCAGTGCCATCATTGACGATGACGCTCATGGTGGAACCGAAGTAGTTAGCAGATGCGATGTCTAGGTCACCATCGTTGTCCACGTCAGAACTATCGATACCACGCGGGGTGGAACCGACCTTGAACTCCTCGTCCCATTTGAAGACGGCATAGCCGTAGTTGAAAATGATGGACACAGAGCCAAGTCCGTAGGCACTGTTGTTGTATGGTCTACCATCGGTGGTGATGAGGTCCATGCTGCCGTCATTGTCAAAGTCAGCGCACTGGACGTCCACTGGACCGAAGCCAACGAACTCCTGTGGGTTGACCTTGAAGGAACCATTACCCTGGTTGACCAGGACCTCTACGCTATCGGAGCTACGAGATGTGGAGATGACCTCAAGGTCACCATCCCCATCCAGGTCACCGAACGTAACTGCATCAGGCTTGTGCACGGGGTAGATATCAGAACCTGCAACTTCCTGGATTATCCCATCCTGAAGACCTGTGGTCTTGCCAGGATAACTGCCTGTCCCATCGTTCAATAGGACATTGATATTGCCTTTGACCTCGATGGATGACCCATAGCCGCTTGTAAAGATGTCCGGGTACCCGTCATCGTTGAGATCGGTCATCTCCATTCCAGAGGGTTTCATGCCCAATGGGTAGTCAACCCGGTCCCTGATGAGCAGCTCTCCATCCAATATCTTCTCTCCAGGTGAAAGAGGTGAAAGTAAGAACTTCGAAATGCTGTGATAATGTGGCTTTTCATTGAGGAACATTCCCTGCTGTCCTCTATTGGCCACGACGAGGTCCATGTTGCCATCCTGGTCGATATCACCGGCCAGGACCCTTATGGGGGAGTTCTCTGTCAATACATCTGTATACTCGGTGAAAGTCCCCGCATCGTTCCACCATACCCTATACCTGGCCCCCTCGTTCCTGGAAAGGGCGACCACCTCGTCATAACCGTCATTGTTGAGGTCAGCAGCTGTGATGTCTGTGGGTTTGACCCCTGTTTCAAGGGTCATATGATCAACAAACACTCCAGATCCCTGGAAGTTGAAGTAGATGTCAAGCGTGTCCGTCTCCGATATTGTCGCCACATCCTCGGTGCCATCACCGTCGAAGTCACCAAGGACGATCCTGATGGGATCTTTTGAGACAGAGTAATTTGCAGAATTGAAGGCCCTTCCATCACCGCGGTTCATAAGCACGGTGAAGGAATCGTGATCGTAATTGACAGTGACGATATCGACATCACCGTCATCATCCAGGTCAGCGACCCTGGATGCTGTTGGTGCCTTACCGACAAAGAAGTAGTTGACCGGATTATGAAGGTCGCCTTTCACGTTCATGGTGGCAGATACGACCTCTGCCCCCTTTGGTATCCGGACGAACACCTCAGAGGAGGCTATAGATGCCTCTATCGTAACACGGTCTGAGCCTGATGTGAAGCTTGATGCTACTGCGGTCTCTTTCGTCCCACCATCATCCTCTGGTATGACCAATAGTATACCTGCAATGGCAAGGCAAAGCAGGGCAAGTACGAGCATGACCGCTCCTACTCCAACCATTATGGTCTTGGTCGATGGGCCGCTGTTTCCATTGACGTCGACGTCGTCATTTGACATGTGGGTTCCTCCAAGCCCGGCGAAGAGAGAGATATAATAAGGCCGGGTCTATCTTACATTGTCTAGTAAGAAATAGTTACCAGGAGTCTATTTAAGCTTACTAATACAACTATGGAATCGTTATAAAAGCTTTCCGCCCTTCAACGCTTGTACAAGCCTTACTACAGATCTTTCAGAACCCCATCCACCAGAGGTAGATACTCGTGGTCCTTCATGGTCTGGATGTTGACCACTGAAAGAAGGTGTATGCTCGGATCGCTCCGTAGGTATTTGTTCTTCGTGTAATGGCTGATGCTCTGGTTCTTGATCTGCTGGAAGTCCTCGAAGTTCTTGTGCAGGCCAATGAGCACCGCCTCGTCAGATGCTGTGACCCAGAAGAACAGTGGGAGGGTCTCAGCGATCATCATTATGGAATCAGCACGTTTCTCCATCGGAGCGTTAGGTGCGAACGAGACATAAGTGAAGGACATTATCTCGAAACCGAGCTTCTTGATGTTCGGTATCCTGATAGTCCTTACCATATCCTGGGTGATGAACTTCTTCTTCAGCCTGGCTATCGCCTGCCTTGTGGTCCCAATGGAATCCCCGACCTTGTTATCCGGCTGGTCTGGATAATCGATAAGACCTTTGAGCACGGTCCTTTCAGTAGCGGTCAGCTGGATGGGCTCTGATGGTGGTAGCTCCTCACCAATGTCGTGTAGCGGTGGAAGACGGACCTCCGGTTTCGTGATACCCATGTCCTCCGAGAAGCTGTCGACCAGGATCTTGGAGAAGTCGAAGTTCTTGATGACCTTCGAAAGCGTCAATGGGAACAGGATAAGCTTAGATTCTTCGATCTTTATCCCGTTTATCGAGAACTGGTACTCCAGGGTGTTCATGGCCTTCTGGATGTCTGTATAGTTGCTGAAATATCCAAGGGTCAAAAGGAGCTCGGACTCGCGAACCCCGTAAAATATCTCCTCGGTGTTGTTGATAAGTGGGAAGATTATCTTCTCGTCCTGTTCGTTGGACGTTGTAGGGGCCAGTCTGATGAGGTTGATAGCTAAGATCTCACTTCCCAACCTTTCCATGATCGGGATGCGAAGCTGTCTGTAGTAATCCCCTTTCTTCAGCCGGTTCTTGATGGCCGTCAGAGTTGAGGTCTTGAACCCAAGCTCGGAGGCAAGCTCCCTATCGTTCATCTCTGGATACTTGACAAGACCATAAAGGGCGAGCATCTCGTTCTCGGAAAGGGCTGCCTTGCCCTGGTCCATCTTGACGGTCTTGAGAAAGTCCTTTGAGGCGTCAAGGACCGAACTCCTCCAGTTAGGATCATACTCTTGCTGGCCGCGCATGAAAATGGAGAACCAAGCTTGCCTATATATTCTTTTTCATAACGGAAATTAATATCCGCGTTGAAAATTTGCCTTAAGATGGTGGGCATGTAACAATTCAATTGAATATGGCCAGACCTTTCAACCATCGAGCCCGAGCTCACAGATGAACTTGCAGGACTGACAAAGGGCATCTGGTGAACTGCCTCCGGTAGGCTCACCACACGTTGGACATCTGCCTAGAGCTTCGCTCCTGTCACTCACAACATGGTCGCTTTCACCGTTGAGAAGGGACCTTACCATGTCCATGCTCTTGATGATGGAATGTCGAGTGCCGGGATGGGCATCTTCCAGCTCTTGGAGCATGTTCAGATATTCGCGCCTGTGCGCGTCCACAGAGTAAGGACACTCGCTCCCTTCAACCTCGAAACCCTCTATTAGAGCATAGAGCAGACACTCCTTTTCCGGGACCCCACGCAAAGGATGGATCCTGGGAACCAATCCCTCAATGACATGGTCGTGCGGGCCTATCCTGTTCATCCGCTCCAGGTCTCCAGAACAGAAGTTCATGAGAGCAGATTGGGCTATGTCATCCAGGTTGTGACCGGTTGCCAGGTACTTGGCGCCAAGCTCACGAGCCTTTGTGTTGAGACATGTTCTTCTGAACACACCACAGTATGCACATGCAGCCATCTTCGGCTGTGATGCCATGATCGTATCCAGAGAAGCTCCGATGGTCCTCTCGAACGACATGATGTGAAGCTTTACATCCCAGTTATCGCAATGGGTCTGTGCCCACTCGACCTTCTCCGGCCTGTAGCCATCGATGCCCTCATCGACAATGATGGCCTCGAGTCTGATAGGGAGGCCTTCATCCTTCATTTTCTTGAGCACAGATAAGGTCACCAGACTGTCCTTTCCACCCGATACTGCTACACATATGAGGTCGTCCCTTTTGATATCGGTCTGCAGCCTCACTTGCTTTTTGAACCGTTTATCAACGAACTCCTTGAGGTGGTCAGAGCATAGTCTGGCACCAGAGTATCTAATGAAAGTGATAGCATCTCGACCACATTTGAGGCATCCCCCTCCCCCTGACATCGGCTTACCTCTTCTTTCGTGGTGCGTTGATGACCTCATCAACATCCTCGTCGAGATAGATGTCCCTGTCCGCCTTCTTGGCACCCATCCCGATCCTCTTGATGGTCTGGATGGGGGTCTCGGACTCCTTTGTATGCTCCTCATACTCTGGAACGTGACCCTCCTGGGAAGGTTCAACGATCTTCCCGCTGTCGCCTCTTCTTACAAAGACCGTTGCGACGTATGTGATTATGAGGATGACAACCCCTGCTCCTATAACGAAGGCAAGGGTGACCGGTGGGTCCCCGGAGTCTTCCTTTATCTCGATGGTGATGGTATTGTTGGCCCGACTGCCGTTCATGTCCTCGACGGTGATCACGACAGTATGTTTTCCCTTGGTCGATGAGTTGGCCTCGAACTCAATGACACCAGTTGTCCTGTTGATAAGGATCACATCACTGTCGCTGAAGAAGATGTGTCTGTCCTCTGGGTCCGGGTCCTCTATCTCTATCTCAAGGAGGAACATCTGGCCTACCTTCTTGCTGTAAGATCCGCTCGTTATGACAACTGGTGGGTCGTTGACGTTCAATACCTCTATCGGGATGGTCCTTGTAGTATTGAGGCCCTCTGCATCTCGGACGACTATCTTGGTGAAGTGAAGGCCCACATCATCGTTTGTCGGTGTGAAGTTTATCCAGATCTTGTTCGGATCGTGGATGTCTGGAGTATGATTGTACAATCCCCCAACGCTGTAGAACTCCAAGGTCTCGTCATCCACATCAGAAGCGGTTATCGCAAGTGAAAATGGAGTTCCCTGTTCTGCTGTGAAGTTCGAAAGCTGGGGAAGCTCCGGTGGGTCGTTGACCGGATTGACGGTCACTGCTATCTCATCACTATCGGAGTAAGCTCCGTCCGTTATCCACACCGTTACATTGAACGTGCCGTGCCAATCGGGGCATGGTACGACCTGGACGGAGAGCTCCTCGTCTATGGAGACATTGCACATGGACTCGTTGTATTCAAGCCAGTAGGATATAGGAGCAGGCCACATATCAGAGTCCGTTGCATAGTCTGGCAACTTGATGGATTTGGACCTATCATCCAATGTGGACCCGTCTTCGTTGAGCACGATATCAGGCAGACCCTGGATCACTGATGGTGCGTTACCTCTGACCACAAGGGTGACAACATTGTTCGTCTCATTTCCCTCCAAGACCTCACCGTTCGGGTCGAGCCTTATCGAGATATCGGAAGGGACGGTGCCGGCCTGTACTGTGAAGTTCACATCGAAAAGACCTGAGCCGTTGATGGTCTCCTCCAAGTAGGTACTAGTTATCAAAGTACCTGTAACGACATCTATGGTGACATTCACCACGACCTCATGCGTGATGCCTGTGTGGTTAATGATGGCAGAGATGTCCACATCATCACCATCTGTTGGGAACTCATCTGAGACCGCAGGGTCCTGTTCAAAGGTCAGGTCGATGGTCGAGGTGAGCTCGATGGTCTTGGTGACGAGCAATGCATTGTCAGCATAGACAATCAGGTGGAGTGGACCTTCATCGAAGCTGTTGATATCTATCGGTAACTTCACGATGCCGCCAGAGTTAGTGAAACCCCTTATCCTGGTGGTATCATCTTCATACTCTTGGATGGTGACCATTGCCCCTACGACCGGTGCCCCATCCTCATCTAGGATGGACACATCAATGCTCTTGTTCTGGATGACCACCGGCTCATCATAGGTTATGTTCATCTCGAAGCATTCATCGGTCCAGACCTTCATTTCTGGATCTCCGAGATAGACATAGGCCATCCTGTTGGTCCTGAAGTAATTGTTATGCTTCACATCGGTCAGATGGGGGTTGGTCGGGTCGTTCCATCTGGCACCGTAGTCGTACCTGACCTCACCAAGCACTTGCGCAGGCCTGGGGTCCTTGTTGTACAAGCGGTCATAGAACTGTTGAGCCAGCCACCAGTTTCCGTATGATGTGTCGTTCTCGTAGTATTCCAGCCTCCAGGTCTCATTGGTGGCTGCGATCATTCCGATGGCGCCTTGCTTGGCCATGACAAGGGTCTCAAGGTTCGAATCATCATACTCTGTGAAGTTTCCCACAGAGCATGCAGAAGCGTAGATGAGCGGAAGCTTACCGTCAGAGCCGAGAATATCTGCATCTGAATAATGGACCAGAGCCTCATACGACACAGAGAAGTCGTCCCTGTGGAAACCCCCGGACATCCCTGCGTAGTCAGATAAGAAATCCCCATCAATGGCCATGCCATGTCCTACGAGCAGAACACTGGAATGTCCCATGTCGTAGTAATGCTTGAAATTGCTTCTGTTAAGCTGGTCATAGGTCCGCGCATATTGCTTCCCCTCGACCTTATCATAGTCATAGAGTTCGAAAGGTACAATGTGGTCAGGAAGATCGTCCTTGACCTTCTTGCAGACCTCTCTTCCATTGTCCTTGTAGAAATTGTATCCCTCATCCTTTCCTGTAGTTGGGTTATCCAAGGTATTTGGCATGTCCATTAATGCTCCACCCAAGAGAACGGACCTCTGCCATCCTCCAACTGGTGGGGTGCTCTCGTACTGGATGATCTTTGCGACAACGCGCTCAACGTCTGCTACCGTGGACACAGGAAGTCGGCCAATGGCGATGTCCTGCTCGAAGTCCTCCTCCCCCTTCTCACCGAAAACACCGTTCTGGTCATTGTCCCAGTTGGAGTCCAGGCCAGAATAATAGACGTCGCCATAGCAGAAGTTGCGATAGTCGTAATAGGAATAGTTCGTGGTGGAAGCTGTGAACAACCACCTTGCAGGGATTATCTCGTTGTCACCGCCAAGTAGGACCCATTGAAGGTTCGGGTTCTTATCCTTGAGGTCTGCAAGGAAGTTGTGGATCCTTTCCCCGTTGTCCCTACCCGGGTACCTGATGGTTATACCGTCAGAGCCGTTGAGCTCGAAGATGTCCGTCCGGAATCCCTTGGAGTGCTTCCAATCCGCTAAGGGCTGGAACGCCTCGACGAACCTGGAGTCCGTCACTATGGCGTAGTCAAGGTCCTGCTCCGGTAATGAGCGGGATGAAGTGATGGTCTCCTGTTCCACCGTGGCCTCATAGACCTGATCCTGTTCTGAGGTACCAGTAGGAACAAGAAGAAGGAAGGTGGATATGACCATGGCTGCGAGGACAGAGAGAGCCAGGGCTCGTCTCGATACTGACCTTTTACGGCCCTTGCCACCTGGAGCATGACCCATGGTTTCGCACCTCTTCCCCGGACTCGCCACCAAGACCAACCCATGTTGGCCAGGCGTCCTGGGACATGTTATTTTACATTTATCTAGATTATATTATTTATAGGTCTCTATCTCAAGAACGTACGAGTAAATGTTGCAAAGGTCCGAAATATACTGGAAAAGATCGATATCCAGAACGATCTTTTAAGTTGTGGTGAAGTTCTGGATATTGACCCTCTTCTTCCCTTTCGGGGCTTTGCTTAATGCACTCGTTCGTCTTCGAGCCTGAACATCGAATGTATGAAAGCAGAGCATAAGCATACTACCCACAATATTTTATACGGACAGGCTTTAGCTCGCTCCATCAGGCGATCCCATGTATGCGATATTCGGATGCGGTGCCATCGGTGCGGCCGTGGCACTGAAACTGTCCAGCAATGACAAGGAGGTCATTGCTATCGACCTGGACGAGAAGCGTGTCGAGGACCTACGCCGGCAGGGTGTGGAAGCCAGGGTCGGAGATGCTGCTAGTGTCACGAAGGGTACCTTTGATGGTAAGGAACCCTCCTCACTTCTCCTGATGGGTGTGGCCACCAAGGACCTGGAAGCCTCCATAATGAACGTGACGAGCCTGTGGCCCGAGGCATATCTGCTCGTTCGAGCAAAGGACAGGGCCGCGGTCAGGACCATCGCCGAGACACAAGTCAAACCCGACCATATCGTGTTCCCTGAAGAGATCGTCACAAGCGCAGTGATGCGACAGCTGTCCGTGATCGAGTCGCGCAGGGACGCCAAGGAATTGGTTGCGGTCCTGGAGAAGGTAGGCGATGGTGGCCTTGCTATCTTCATGCATAACAACCCAGACCCAGATGCACTCGCTTCGGCCTATGGGCTCTCGCTCATCTGCGAGCATGTTGGTGTGAAGGCAGACATCTACTACGGCGGAGTCATCGGCCACCAGGAGAACCAGGCGTTCGTCAAGCTCCTTGGTCTTGAGATGACCAAGGTCGTGCATTCCAAGGAGGCCGAGGAGATAGTCAAGGCACACGACAAGCTCGCCCTGGTGGACTGCTCCGCTCCCGGCTCGAACAACGTCCTCCCCCAGGATATGACACCGAACATCGTCCTCGACCACCACATTACTGAGCTTGACAGGAGCGCAAAGGACTTCATGCTCAACATCGATGCAGGCTCCACTTCAACAGCCATCACCCGATTGCTTCGCGAACTGGAGCTGGACATCACGCCGATCCTTGCCACAGCACTTCTGTATGGAATTCGGTCGGATACACTAGCCTTCACAAGGGGCACGACGACGTCGGAGTTCCAGACGGCTGCTTACCTGCTTCCACTTGCAGACTCCGACCTTATCACAAAGATCCAGACACCAGCCATGGACGTAGAGACCATGGATGTCATGGGCAAGGCGATAAAGAACAAGGAGACCAAGGGCCCGTACCTGCTCTCCTGTGTAGGTGCCATCCATAACCGGGACGCTTTGGCCCAGTCCGCAGACTTCTTGCTCGCTCTGGAAGGAATAAACACTGTCCTCGTGTTCGGTATCGAGAAAGGGAACATCCACATATCTGCCCGCAGTAACGACCCCAGGGTCAATATCGGGCAGGTGCTCAAGGATGCTTTCGAAGGTCCAGGTACTGCCGGGGGCCATGCCTACGCAGCAGGGGCCCACGTCCCACTTGGGATCTTTTCCGATATCGATGAGAAGGCCCCGCTTGTGGAGCTTGCTAAGGCAGTTGTCAAGAAACACTTCTTCGAGGCTATTGGCATCCACGAGGATGATGAGATACCGAACGAGTGACGTTTTCCGTTCGAACCACAACCGATACTTATGCTCGTTCCTGTCCCAGTCGTATGAGCGATGATGGTCTTGAGAACGCCATTCAGAACATCCAACGTATGGAGGACGAGCTGGAACAGCTCAAGTCCGAACTCTATTGTTGCTGTGGGAGGGTGAACTCGAACCTCATCGACAAGGGTATAATCGACAGGTCCAGACCATTCCTTTGTGGATGGACAAGTAATGGGACCTTCGAGTTCCCGATCAACGATGAGGATACTTCGTTCCCTTTGCGATTAGTGGTCAGAGTAGGATCCAATGGTTCTCGAAAGGGCATGGATGGGCTATCTAACCCAACCTTTGAAAACCAATGGACACAAGATGCTGTCATTGTGATGGAGGGAAGGAGGGAGGCGTTAGGTAGTACTACCTCTGATGACCTTCTACCCATAAGAAGGTGGTTCGACACGTTAGAACGCTCGTTAGCCCTCCGAACGCTTGCTACACGAGCACAGGACCTTATAGAGTTCGAAATAGCGTCCGACGTGAACACTGGCTATAGTCCAGAAACAGCCTCTGATAAGGCCCTTTCTGGAAAAAAGGTTAAATAGGAAAAGTGTCTTGCCCCAATTCCGCCCCCGTCAATACCTCGTATCCAGAGTCATATCTGGTGGAGGTTATTCCATATCAACTGGACACAAGGTTGATATATAGGAACTATAATAGGGGCGGTCTACCCCCATCTGGGGGTATCACAGTTGCACTCGAGGAACAGGATATTCTTCGGGGAAGAGGTATAGGAACACGGCCTCTCTGAAGGCCTCCGATGATTACCGGATCATACGCAGTCCGCAACGCAAGTTGGGTAATAGTCTGCGGTTTATTATTCCACTTGGGGAATGGCTAGGCTCAGGCGCCGATGAAGGTCGTGCCAAGCTGCGATAAGCCCGGGGTAGGCGCAAGGAACCTATGATCCCGGGATCACCTAATGAGACTTCTTGGCTTTTCGGAGCCAATCAGTAATGATAGGGAACGGGGGGAATTGAAGCATCTTAGTACCCCCAGGAAAAGAAATCAATAGAGATGCTGTTATTAAAGGCGATCGAACACAGCATAGGGCAAACTGAATCCCTCCAGAAATGGCAGGGAGATGTGGTGTATCGGCCCATTTATACCTTAACTAGTGAACTCAAAGTTCTCTGGAACGTGACGCCGAAGATGGTGATAGCCCAGTAGAGGAAAACTAGAAGGTAATTTTTGGGACTCGAGAGTACGGTGCGTTGGATATCGCGCCGGAATGTGGGAGCCATAAACTTCCAACCCTAAATACGTCCTGAGACCGATAGTGGATTTAGTAGCGTGAGTGAACGCTGAAAAGTACCCTTGACGGGAGGTGCAAAGAACCTGAAACCAAGTGGAAACAGACTTACATGGCATGAAAGGGACGAAGCGCGTAAGCGTGGACCGATGTCATGTTATCCGTTTAGAAAAACGGGCCAGCGAGTTCTGATCAATGGCGAGGTTAAGTACGTAAGTACGTAGCCATAGGGAAACCGAATGCACGCAGTTTACGAGGTGCAGGGTGCGCTCGCCTTAAGTCATTGGTGGGATACCCGAAGCCGGTTGATCTATGCCTGGGCAGGTTGAAGCCCGGTGAAAACCGGGTGGAGGACCGAACCTGTACTGATGTGCAAATCGTTTGGATGACCTGGGTATAGGGGTGAAAGGCCAATCGAAGCCGGCTATAGCTGGTTCCTCCCGAGACTACTCACAGGTAGGTCTCAGGGGAGATAGTTGCTGCGGTAGAGCACTGATTGAGTATTTAGGGGGAGAGATTCCTCGGTATTTTGTCAAACTCCGAACGTGGCATCGTCTAAGAACCTGGGAGTGAGGGCATCTGGGGTAAGCCTGATGTCCAAAAGGGGAACAACCCAGCCTGGAGTTAAGGTCCCTAAGTATCGACTAAGTGCGAAGGATAAATGGTGTCCATGGCCTAAGACAATTGGAAGGTGGGCTTAGAAGCAGCCACCCTTTAAAGAGTTCGTAACAGATCACCAGTCAAGGTCATGGGCCCAGAAAATGGCCGGGGCTAAGTCGGTCACCGATACTCCAGAATACAGAAATGTAATTTAGTAGGGAGGTGTCGTGCGTGGGTAGAAGCAGGGCTGTAAAGTCCTGATGGACCGCGTTCGAATAAGGATGCTGGTATGAGTAGCAGCAAAGTGTGGTGAGAATCCACACCGCCGCAGGGGCTAGGGTTCCTCGACAATGTTCGTCAGTCGAGGGTTAGTCGATCCTAAGTGTACTCTTAACCGAAGTACGCAAAAGGGAAGCAGGTTAATATTCCTGCACCATGGTGCGTTTTGCCTTACATTTGACACATCGGGATAGGTTTTGCAGGGGAGTCAATCTGTCCAAGCGTATAAGTCCGTGGAGAACTGTAATAGTGAGAACCGGATCAAATCGTGATGGGTCCCGGCAGAGCTGGGATTTTTCCGATTCCTGGTGTCCGTGAAAATCTTGTAAGGGTCGCGTATCGTGTTCGTACCGAGAACTGACACAGGTGCCCCTGGGTGAGAAGCCCAAGGCGTGTTGGTGTAATCCTGGCGAGGGAATTCGGCAAAATAGCCCCGTACCTTCGGTAGAAGGGGTGCCAATCATCTTCGGAATGGTTGGTCTCAGTGACTAGGGGGCTCCGACTGTTTAATAAAAACATAGGCGACAGCTAGCCCGAAAGGGTGTGTATTGTCGCTGAATCCTGCTCAGTGTCAGTATCTGAAACTCCGCTTCAAAGGAACGAAGGACTGATAAACAGCGGGGGTAACTATGACCCTCTTAAGGTAGCGTAATACCTTGCCGCTTAATTGGCGGCTTGCACGAATGGCCCAACGAGAGCCCCACTGTCCCCGCCAGGAAGCCAGTGAAAATGATGTTCTGGTGCACAATCCAGAACCTTCCAACTGCAAGCGAAGACCCCGTAGAGCTTTACTGCAGCCTGTCGTTGTCATACGGTACTTGATGTGAAGAGTAGGTGGGAGACGTCGAAGCTCGGACGCTAGTTCGAGTGGAGTCAAAATATGGGACACCACCCTTCTTGTGCCGTATGACTAACCATTCCGGTGGAACACCGATAGGTGGGCAGTTTGGGTGGGGCGCCACGCCCTCAAAAAGGTATCAAGGGCGCCCAATGGTCAGCTCAGATAGGTCAGAAATCTATCGATGAGTGCAATAGCAAAAGCTGGCTTGACGTGATTTGGCACAATGACAAATCACGATACGAAAGTAGGGTATAGCGAACCAACCAGCCTCATTTATGGGGGCGGTTGATGTCAGAAAAGTTACCTCGGGGATAACTGAGTTGTCTTCAGCAAGAGCTCACATCGACCTGAAGGCTTGCTACTTCGATGTCGTCTCTTCCTATCCTGGTGCTGCAGCAGGTGCCAAGGGTGGGGTTGTTCGCCCATTAAAAGGGATCGTGAGATGGGTTTAGACCGTCGTGAGACAGGTTTGTTGCTCTGCGTTGGAAGCGTATTGATGCTTGAGGGGAAGGACCTTCTAGTACGAGAGGAACGAGGGTTCGCAGCCACTAGTCGACCAGTTGTCCGGCCGGGCACTGCTGGGCAGCCACGCTGTAAGGGATAAGGGCTGAAAGCATCTAAGCCCGAAGCCCGCCCCGAGACGAAGCATCTTGGGACACCCATAGAAGATGGGTTTGATAGAGTTGGAGTGTAAGTATCAAGGGTTATGCCTCTTCACAATGGGGAGCTTGCTCCTCGTGTTGAGGTCCGAGATATTCAGCTCGCAACAACTAACAGTCCAAACCGCAACACGACTGTTATCCAACCGTTAAAAAGGACTGCGTATGAAATGCAACACTCCTCGTGACGCGAGTCACGAGGATCTATCCGCAATACAAAGCACAGGGAGTGGTTAGACGGTCATAGTGGCAGTGGTCACCTGGACTCTTTCCGAACCCAGAAGTTAAGCCTGC
>JANQNL010000062.1 GCA_028279585.1 Thermoplasmatota archaeon | reverse complement strand
GATGATCGGTTTCCAGTAACCGAGCTTTGGTCCTATCTCACGGGCAAGCATGTTGACCTTACGCTGGTCCATTCCGAGCTGGCAGACGTCTGCTTCCAGGTGGAATATGTCTGCCGCCTGCATGCATGGGTAGAGGATCTGGGAGGCCTGGAGGGCTTCGCTCTCCTTCCTTCCCATGATCTGTGAGCATCGGAGCACCCGGTTGACCGTGGAGTTGATGGAGACCTGCATGACCTTTCGCCAGTATGCTTCCTCCTGGACAAGGTCGGAGGCCCAGATGAACTCCACAGAGTCCAACTCCATTCCGCATGCCTTCCATGTCTCGATAAGGTACTTTCCTACGAGCTGAATGCTGTCCAGGTCACCGCCCATCTTGTTGTTGGCCCAGGCGTGCCAGTCTGCAACGAGCATCTTGAACTTGAAGCCGGCCTTGACCATCTTATTGATGTTGACGGCCCTCATGATGCCCTGTGCGATGTGGGGGTTTCCTGACGGTTCGAACCCATCGTAGCAGATGGGGTGCTCTTTCTCTGCGAGCAATGCTTTAAGCTCGGGGAAGGAAACTATCTCCTCTCCCACCTCTTCTACAAGGTCCATCCTCTCTATGACGTCCATTTTCTTCCCTCGGAGCTGGGTTGTGTGATACCAGTTTCACTGGATGGTCACTGAAAGGATCTTGTCGCCCTGGACTATGGCGTTGACCACGTCCTGGCCCTGCCTTACCTGGCCGAACACTGTATGGATCATGTCCAGGTGGCCTGTGGGCCTGTGGGTGATGTAAAACTGTGAGCCGTTGGTGCACCTGCCGCCCCTTTTGGCGCCGGTTGCCTTATCGTGCTCGCACTGGCCTTTGTGTGCCATTGCCAGTGACCCTGTCTGATGCTTGATGTTGGGTCGGAGCTCGCATTCGAACTCGTACCCTGGTCCTCCTCTTCCGGTCCCGTCAGGGCAACCGCCCTGCACCATGAAGTTCGGGATGACGCGGTGGAAGGCAAGGTTGTTGTAATAGCCTTGATTGGCAAGCTTTACGAAGTTCCCAACGGTGTTGGGGCAATCCTGGTCGAACAGTTCTAGGACGATGGTCCCCTTAGTGGTCTGCATTATCGCCTGGGTCATTGAAAACACCGCAGGGGCCATCCAAATCGTGAGTATTAAAACATTCGATTACAGCCCGGCGAATGACTGCATGACGATAGTAGGCTAGAAAAACCGCACCGATTGGAGAGGGGGGGTGAGGCCCGAACCGGTCGGTGCGGTTGGGTGGGGGGGCTGGGTGGGGTGTGTGGGTGGGCCCCCACATAACCCGATTTCACATGTCATTATCATGAATCTTTATATATGACATCATATATGGGGAGTCTCCCGAGGTGTGGCCAATGGCTCTCTGGCAGGGAAAATCACAGCGTAAGAACACAGGCGGTCGCCGAATATATGCACGCGGCAAGAGGAAGTTCGAGATCGGAGCCGAGATCGAGCTTGCCAGGATCGGAGATGTTACCCGTAAGCCTATCAGGACCAGGGGCGGTCATCACAAGTACAAGCTCCTTTTCTCCAACTGGGCAAACGTCACAGACCCCAAGACCCACAAGACCGAGAGGACCAAGATCGTCACTGTCGTTGACAATCCAGCCAACCGGAACTACATCAGGCGGAACATTCTCACAAAGGGCGCGGTCATCGAGACCGAGAAGGGCCAGGCAAGGATCACCTCCAAGCCAGGCCAGGATGGCGCCATCAACGCAGTTCTGCTGGTAGAGTAAGGGGGTGGACTCACTGGTCACCCGGAAGGAGGGCAAAATAGTCCTCTGGCCTATTTATTTCGATTCCAACGTCTCCCATGGTCAGGGTAGACGTGTCTCCATGGCCACTGCGGTATCCAACCCCAAGGTAGAGGAGATCTCCGAGGCGCTCAAGAACCTCGGCTACAGCCATAGGGTAGAGCGTGAAGTAGCTCATCCTGCAAGGTGGTGGAGGTCCGAGGGAAGGGTCGTCCTGAAGAAGAAGCAGCCAAAGTCCAAGCTCATCAAGTGGGTAGGAAAGAGGCTGAAGACGGAAAGGCAGGGCGGCAAGGCTGCTGAGGAGAAGTCAAAGAAGAAGAACAAGAAGAAGCGATAAGCTTTCTTCAGCTGATCAATTTCATGCAAGAGCGGATGCTGTCGGGAAGGGTGTCAGAGAGTATTGCCCCGAACCGTTCTTAGCACCCCAACGGTCGCAGGAAGAAAGGTTTCCAGATACGTAGCTGAATTAGAACAAGCGCTACCGCTACGTATCTGAAAATTTCTATAAGATACTGCGCCCGTTGGGGTCAGAACGGTTCGCGGCAATACGGACAGAACTTAGGCTTTTTAGGCAAGTTCAGTGTCTCACCACAGTATGGACAGATACTGAACGCCTTGTTATCATCATCACCCTTGGGCACCTTCACGGGCCTGTCCCCACCATCCTCCATTGGCTGAAGCTCAACATGGCCTTCCTTGTTCATGGACCTGAAGGCGTTCATGGCACCTTCCTCCATCTCTTCCTCATCATCCTCATCGGTATCGTCGATCAGGACCTTGGTGTCCACCATGGACTTGAGCCTGTTGACATCCTCTTCCATTCCAAGGATATCATACAGGTGAAGGGCCTCGTCATACTTCTTCTGGGCCTCGAACTCCCGTGCCTTGTTAAGGTACTTGCCAGACATCAGGTCCTTGACACGCTCTGCCTCGTCCTCTGCCTCTGCCATCTTGTAATACTTGATGGCGTCCTGGTAAAGCTTCATGGACTCGTAGCGCTGGGCGGTCTTGAGCCTGTCAGCCTTTAGCTGCTCCTCACGCTCTGCGCGCTCGGCCTGCTGTTTCTTCAAGCGCTTCTCGACCTCCGGTGGAGGTCTGCGAACGGGGATGCCTGCTTTACGCTCCACTTCCATACTTCCGTCCTTGCCAATAACTACAGAATCTCCCTTAGCACCAGGCGGGATCTTTTTTGGCATCTTCTTCTTTGGAGGTGGAGTGGTCATAGGTTGGCCTCGTTCACTCTATAGAAAACTACAGCTAGGGCTAGTATACATAATCCCCTCTTCAAGTTATATATTTTTCTCATTTATAATGCCGACATATAACATATCCAGATTTATCTGCACCAGTCAATGTGGGATGGAAAAAAAGGTTGTCCCGGTCATGCCGCTCGAAACGACATGACCGGATGCCGAAGTTCAGTATTAGAACAGAGGCGGAAGTGTCTGCAGAAGTGAGATAGCGCTATCGACGAGTATCTCGAGGATCACGCCTGCCTCTGCAGGTGGTCTTGGCTCACTCCACTCGAATGACTCGAAGGCGTTGTGCTCTGCTAGGAACACCGCAGAGACCACTGCCACGATGGACATGAGCTTGATGAGGATGTTCAGGGCTGGACCGGAGGTATCCTTGAACGGATCACCAACGGTGTCGCCGACAACGGCTGCCTTGTGGGCATCGGAGCCCTTGCCACCCATTGCACCCTTCTCGATGTACTTCTTCGCGTTATCCCATGCGCCACCAGAGTTTGCCATCATCACAGCGATGATGAAGCCTGTAGAGGTGGCACCGATCAGAAGACCGGCCAGGGCTGCTGGGCCAAGGAAGTAGCCGACCACTGGTGGGATGATGACCGCCATAAGACCTGGCAGGACCATCTCCCTCTGGGCTGCGGCGGTGGAGATCTCCACGCACCTCTTGTAGTCAGGCTTTGCCTTGTACTCCATGATGCCCTTGATGGTCTTGAACTGCCTGCGGACCTCCTGGACCATCTCCTGGGCTGCCTTTCCGACAGCTGCCATTGTGAAGGCACAGAAGAGCATTGGGAGCATTGCACCGATGAACACACCAACAAGAACGGTTGGCTGGGCCAGGGAGACATCCTCTGGGCGCAGTCCGCTGATCTGGAGGTATGTTGCCAGAAGTGCAAGCGCTGTGAGTCCAGCAGAGCCGATGGCGAATCCCTTGCCGGTTGCGGCCGTGGTGTTTCCAAGGGAGTCCAGGGCATCGGTCCTCTCGCGGACCTTGGGGTTCTGCTCGGACATCTCTGCGATGCCGCCAGCGTTGTCTGCCACTGGGCCGTATGCGTCTGTGGCCAGGGTCAGTCCGAGGGTGGAAAGCATTCCAACAGCGGACAGGGCCACACCATAGAGGCCGAGGTTGTAGCGGGATATGCCATCTGGTGCGAACCTTCCTGCAAGGACGAAGGAGAGGATGATCGAAGCACAGACGATTATGATCGGGATGGCTGTGCTCTTCATTCCAACGGACAGACCGCCGATGATGGTGGTTGCCGCTCCGGTCTTGGAAGACTCGGCGATGGACTTTGTTGGCTTGTATTCATCAGAGGTGTAATACTCTGTGATGTAACCGATACCGTTTCCGGCGATGAGACCGACGATGATGGCCAGGAACAGACCGAGGTAGTCCTGGATGTATGCCTGGATGTCGCCGGAGTCGAACTCGGAGACGTCACCCTTCATACCCATCATGAAGGCTACTGCGACTAGAACGAGAACAAGGACTATGCCGCTTGTGGCATACAGTGCTTTTCGCAGGGACCAGAGGAGCTGGCTCTGTTCGGCCTTCTCCGAGGTCCTGACGAGGAAGGTCCCGCCGACCGCTGCTGCGATGCCTGCACCGGCTATGACCATTGGGAGGAACACGGCGGGGATCATCATCGAGCCACCGTCGTAGTTTGCAAAAGCGAAGTATCCGAGGGCCATGGCGGCTATCATGGAGCCGACATAGGACTCGAAGAGGTCTGCGCCCATGCCTGCAACGTCACCGACGTTGTCACCGACATTGTCTGCGATCGTGGCAGGGTTTCGTGGGTCATCCTCTGGGATGCCCGCCTCGACCTTACCAACAAGGTCTGCACCGACGTCTGCGGCCTTGGTGTAGATACCGCCACCGACCCTGGCGAACAAGGCAATGGATGATGCGCCGAGACCGAAGGATGCTATGAGCGTTGTGGAGTTGGCAAAAAGATCTCCTTGAGATGCATAGCCCCAGTCTTCGACGAGGTTGCCGAAGAAGAGCATGAAGAGGAAGATAAGGGAAAGACCAGCAAGTCCCAGTGAGACCACTGACATCCCCATTACGCTGCCTGACCTGAAGGCCACGGTGAGGCCTTCGTTGAGGGACTCCTTGGCTGCGTTGGTGGTCCTGGCGTTGGCCTGTGTAGCGATGTCCATTCCAATGAATCCGCAAAGAGCGGAAAGGAATGCACCACTGAGGAAGGCCACGACCGCAAAGACGCCGTTCCTGATGAACTCGGCATCGGTCCAGTCGCTACCACCAAGGATAAGTTCTTTTGCGAACAGTAGAACAGCTACGATTCCCACGAATATCGCTATCATACGATATTGTTTCGTGAGATAGGCCATAGCGCCATCTCTGATCGCTTCGGACAGTTCCTTCATCTTGTCTGTTCCCTGAGGCTGCTTCAGGACATAGCTTCTGAAAACGAACCAGCTTATCAAGAATGCCAGTATCGCAAGTACAGGAGCTATGACCATGAAAACCTCGAAGCTCAATTCATAAGCCATAAGGGTCCCTCTTAAGTTTTTTAGCTACCCAGATAACCTGGGTTACTAGGGTCGGGTGGGAATCAGGCATGTGTTATAAATAATTTGTTAAATACTGAAAATACTACACAATAATATAGGGGGCCAGGAGCGGTTCTAGTGCCATTTGAACGAGAGAAAACAGGCGAGCGAGCAGGCCGGAAGGGGAGTGGTTCTTCGATAAGTTTGCTTCGTCAAGCCAGTAGTATCGCAAACTTATCGCTCCTTTCGCGATATCCCGTCGATAGTAATTGATATCGCCTGGACATCGATGTTAGGTTGAGCTTCGCTGCGACCTAAACATCGATGCAGTGCAGCGAGTAAAAGGGGGGAGGTTGGTGGGTTGGTGGGGACACATAAGCAAGCCCCCACTTTCACTTTCAGTAACCCCCCTCTCGTGCTTCCTTTTATACCCCTTCCTCCTTGCCCAATCTTACGGTAGGCGAACCCTTATCAACGGTTAACCCCTTCCCGGTTAACTCGAGGCAATAGCCTTCCGTGGCCCCAAGGGGGAGAACATTGGCCAGGGACATCCAGAGAGAAGCTTTCATCGAGCGAATGGAGGATTTCCTCCACAACACGAAGTACGATCACGTGACGCAGCTTGAGCGGATAGCCGACAACTATCCAGAAGAGCGCTCGCTCCTGATGAATTACTGGAACCTTGCAGAGTTCGACAGTGGTATCGCAGAGTTCTTCTTGAACCACCCGAGCGAGGCTTTCCCCCTAGCAGAAGAGGTCGCTATCGGGATGCTTCCCCCTGATGTTATTGCGATCGCTGAGCCGAAGATGCAGATAAACGTCAGGCTCAACAAGCTTCCACCTGAGACCCACAAGATAATCATCAGGAACTTGCGAGCGAACCACCTCGAGAAGTTCATCGCCATCGACGGATTGGTCAGGAACGTCACCGAGGTCAGGCCAAGGCTTGTCAAAGCCGTCTTCAAATGCTCCAAGTGCGGTAGTCCCAACGTCGTAGAGCAGAACGACACAATACTAAGGGAGCCTATGTCCTGTGATAATGAGGAATGCCGTAAAGCCGCGGATAAGACCCGGTTCGAGCTCCTAACGCACAAATCTGAGTTCATTGATACGCAAACTGTGACCGTTCAGGAGTCTCCAGAGGGACTTGCTGGCGGCTCAGCTCCACAGAGACTACGTATCTACATCCAGGATGATATCTGTGGTATCATCAATCCCGGCGATAGGGTCGTCCTCAACGGCACGCTCGCTTCAGTTCCGAAGAAGCAGGGCGGTCTTGTCAAGTTCACAGATTACGACATCGTCCTTCAGGCAAACTCCATCGAGAGGACGGAGCATGCCTACGAGGAGATAGTGATCACAGAGGAGGAAAGGGTTCAGATCGAGCAGGCCGCAAGGAACGAAGACATCCTCCACCACGTCCGAGACTCCATAGCACCGTCCGTTTACCAGATGGACATGGAGAAACAGGCGCTTGCCTTGCAGCTGTTCGGTGGAGTGACCAAGGGTGATGCTGGATCCAGACGCAGGGGCGACATCCATATCCTTCTCATCGGTGACCCAGGCACTGCGAAGTCGCAGTTGCTTCGGTTCATATCAGACCTTGCACCACGTGGTGTCTTTGCTTCCGGTAAGGCTGCTACCAAGGCAGGTCTGACAGCCACTGCCGTCAAGGACGAGCATGACGGGCGTTGGACCCTGGAAGGTGGCGCGTTGGTGCTTGCCGACATGGGTCACGTCTGCATTGATGAGATAGACAAGATGAACGAGGACGACAGGTCCTCGATGCACGAGGCAATGGAGCAGCAGTCCATATCGGTTGCTAAAGCTGGTATCAATGCGACGCTCCAGACCCGATGCTCCATCTTGGCAGCGGCCAATCCGATCAAGGGCAGGTTCGTCCAGGACAAGACCGTCCCCGAGCAGATCAACCTGTCCACAACCTTGCTATCAAGGTTCGATGTGATTTTTCCCATCTATGATATACCAGATAAAGTGAATGACGAAAGATTGGCAGAAGCGATTCTTAGAGGTCAAAGGGCCCAAGAAATTATGCGGAATATTCAGGATGCTCCGGACTCTCCGTTCAGCCCAGAGGATGTTAGCCAGGCACAGGACCTGGAACCATACTTTTCCAGGGACTTCCTCCACAAGTACATAGCTCACGCTAAGCGCACTGTGTTTCCGGTCATGAGCGTGAAGGTCCTGAAGCAGATCAAGGACTTCTATGTTGAGAAAAGGACGGCTGGCCAGATGGACAATGCTGGTATTCGAAGGGTTCCAATGACTGCTCGGCAGTTGGAGGCCCTTATCAGACTATCCGAGGCATCAGCTAGAATGCGCCTATCCTCTGAAGTGGAGATGCGAGATTGCGACATAGCCATGGAGATCTTCAAGTACTTTATGAACAAAGTTGCAAGTTCTCAAGAAGGAGAGGAATGGGATGCAGATAGGATGGTGGCATCTATGTCTGCTACAGAAAGGAACCTTTCATATTATGTTCGTGACACGATTGCTGATGCGTTAAGCGACTTTGGGAAGGATGGAGTACCAATTGCGATTATTAAGACTACCATTATGCAAGAACGCAATGTTAAAGAGCAGGACGTGGATAAAACTCTGAAACAGATGGAGAGAGATGGAGAGTTATATTATCCAACTAATGAGACCGTTAAATTGACACACAAGAAGTAGACAATTTCTGTTCGTACCAATATCACTTTATATCGACCAAGTATCGTGAGGAATGCCGATGGCGGAACAAGACCGAACAAATGACATCTGCTACAAGGTCCACAAGCAGGAGGGACACATTCTCGTGGCCGCCTGTGACGCAGAACTTGTGGGCACGACCATCGAGCACCAAGGACGTCAACTGGAGGTCACAGCGAGTTTCTACTGTGACCAGAAAGGAAGCGCCGAGGAACTCGCTCGTGCCTTGATGGTCTGCACCATGGCCAACCTGCTCGGTTCCCGAACCGTGAAGGCGGCTGTGGAATGTGGCGTTGTGGAGGAAGGATGCGTCCTTCTTCTTGGAGATGTCCCACACGCGCAGGTCTACAAGATCTGACCTCGGCTTGAGAGGAACGGGCGATCCGCCCGGAGAGGTTGATATGCCGTACACGTGGCTAGGGGGGAGCCGTAGGTATCCCCCCATGATTTACCCTTCAGCGAGGATGCTGGAGGTTGGGTCGAACGGGGGTCGTTCTCTTCGCTCGATCAAAGGGATAGATGCCATAGGTCGGCTCTTGTTCTGTTTCTTCAGGATGATGGGGCGAAGCGGGGGGAAGCGTCGGGTGGAGAGCTCGCCGGAGATGGAGGCGGATGAGGGTGAGATGGGGCTTGAGGGGGAG
>JANQNL010000032.1 GCA_028279585.1 Thermoplasmatota archaeon | reverse complement strand
CGCGGGCTACGTCCGTGTCTATCACGTTGAACTTACCGTTGTCCAACCAGATGATGACGATACCACTTCTGTTCTCCATCTCTACCTTTGCCACGTGGGTGAGTTGGTCGATGACGATTTATATTTTCTGATTCCTGATAATGTATATATCCCGAAACGCCCATGGCATCCTGATGTCCATCTTCGTTACCTCGAAGGCCGAAAAAGAGATGCTCGAAGGTCTAGGCTTTGAGGTTCACCTTGAAAGAGTGGTCGGTTCGGACAGGTACGAGTGCAGTGCGGTCCCCATGCCGTATGTTATCTCCAAGCTTCTATCGGGCAAGAACGCAGAGGTCGAGAAGCTGAAGAAATCGGCATGCGATAGATGCCACGCTTTGGAAGCGGTGACTGATAATAGGTACTACGGAGATTGCATCGGCTGCTACAACCGGGAGGTCGGGTCGCAGAAGTTCTTCTATGCAGAAGGAGAGGAACCTGGAGCGAACGTCGAGGAGGAGCTGAGGGAGGGGGTCGCATCCGCCAGGTACGAGAACAACTTCTATTGTGTCCACCTTCCAGATACCATCCAGGTCATCTTCGACAGCTTCGCGGACAAAGCGACAGAGGAACTCCGAGAACTACTGGTCGAAGGCATGGACTTCAAGGTCCGCGAGGTCTCCGGAAAGTCACTCGAGGACATCACGCTCATTGGGGTCATCCCCCACATCCCGAAGAAGGTTGAGATGGTCAAGATCGACGAGATCATAAACATGTTCTGCGAGCAGAACGAGTTCATGCAGGTCTCCAAGTATCACATGGACTACGAGAAGAAGACCGCAGTCCTTGGCATCTATCTCAAAAAGAAGCACGAGGAACCAGAGGAGGTTCCGAAGAAGGAGATACTGCCAGAAGGTGAGAGCGGACCCGAGGAGTAGTTCTATTTCTCCTATAGTCTTAGACGTAATGTTTTTAGGCCCACTGCATAATCTTTCCGAATCCCTAGTCGGAGATATGTCCAGAGGCGATAATTTGAGCGTCATCTCAACCTTCTTATCAGAACTTGCATCCCAGTCCGCCTACGTCATCATCGTCCTGATGATGACCGCGGTAGTAGCATTCATCATCTACGCATACTGGAGCATCCGAAACTCGAACAACAGGATAAGGAAGGCCGAGCTGGACCTGGACATAAAGCGGCGTGACCTACAGAAGCGCCGCGAGGTCATCGAGAACCTCCGCAACGAATCCGTCATGATCTCCGACGCGGACGAGGAGAAGCTCATCCGCATCCAGAAGGACCAGGGGACCCTGGCTAAAAAGATCGCTTACAACATCAAGGAGGTCGAGGAGCGCACAGCAAGGCTCGAGCTTGGAGTTGAGACCGCAAGGCTCTTCGAGACCCTGGCAGAAGTTAAGCGACACGAGACCTCCCTCTTCGACAAGGACTGATACCTGGTGGTGACACATGAACGACCCTGAGAAGTTCTGGTGGCTCGGCATCACTCTGTTCGTGCTTGGTTTTACCTGCGGTACCCTCGGTCTCGGGATTGGGCTTGCATCCTGGGCAGGATATTCCGAAGCTTCAACCACTGTCTGGTCCGCTCTGGCCCTGGGTGGTATCGTGGTCATCGTCTTTGCGATCCTCGCGGTCTGGCGAAGCAACAGGCTTGCCCTGCGCAGGATGGCTGTTGCCAAACCTACCCGCAGCAGGCTCACAGGGATAATGGAGTCCTATGCCCACGCCAGGCCCAAGGACACAAAAAAGACCCTGCGAAACCTTCAGACCTACATTGCAGGAATAGAGAACATGGGATCGTATGGGATAGGTATCCTCAGTAAGAGGTCCCAGACCATCAGGGAAGCCGAGAGGAGGAACAAGCTCCTCCCTGCACTTCAGGCAGAGATATTCAACGTCAACGTGAGGAAGGAGGACTTCCTCTATGCATCGGACTTCTGTCCCAGATGCAACACGTTCAAAAATTACGATAAGGAATGCCCGGACTGCGGGCTTTTGGAACTTACACTGTGAGAGTGATAAAAATGGTCGGTATATCGGAACGGATGGGTGCCTGGTTCAGACAGCACACCTATACCACGTCCAGAAGGATAGACGACTACCTATCTGAGAACCTCCCCGAGCTCATCGAGGCCAATCAGCTTGCCACAAAGTCCGAGATAACGGACGTGGGACGCCTGTTCGAGAGGTACGAGAGCGAGGCGGAAAAGCTCGATGAATGGAGCGCTGCTAACTCCACCAGGATGGAGGAGCTGGAGCAGCGCATCCGAAGGTTGGAGCTGAAGAAAGGGGTCGCAGAACCAAAGGAGGATGAATAGATGACAACTGGCGAGGTCATCCTTCTCATATTCATCCTGCTCCTGGTAGCCGCTGCTGTGGCTGCTGTTCTCTACTTCGTTCTCCAGTATCGAAAGAAGCAGCGCGGTGCACCCGACCACATCGAGCTCTACTTCCAGGACCATTTCTCCAACATCGCATCAGAATGGGACCTGATGTCCAGGGATAGCGCGAAGCAGTGGAAGAACGACATCACATCAAGACTTACCAAGGTCGGTTCAGAGATCGACGGTCTCAAGAAGCAGAGGAACGCCATAGACGCAAGGATAGTCAACCTCGAGCACGAGGTCACAAGGCTTGAGGAGGGGATCTGATGGACATACTACTTGGTTCAGATTCCGTAGGCGGTGCTCTAGTCGAGTCCCTGGGCGCCAACTTCACCATGATAGCGATAATCTTTTGCGCCTGCTTCATCCTGGTCCTTGTGATACTGGCATATAGGAGCATCAAGACCGCCAACAATGAGCTGCGTCTCAAGGAGATCCAGGCGGATGCCAGGCACATCGAGGAGGCCTCCAAAGGCATAATCCGCTCTGATCTCCGTCGTTCTCGTGTCGTCATGAAGGATAAGGAGCGCAGATACCTCCGTGGTATCGAGAAGGACAACAACGTCCTGTCCAGGCGCGTCCTGTTCCTTATGAACGAGGTCGAAGAGAAGAGCCACAGGCTGGAGCTTGGCTCCAACGAGGTCTTCCTCTCAAGAAAGCTGGATACCATCCAGAACCAGGAACGCAAGGTGTTCCGTGACAGTTATAGGTTCCAGAAGAGGTGATAGGTATGGACTACGATGATGAGGAGAGACAGAGAAAGAGCTTCCTTGACAAGCTGAAGGCATACCTGTCAGATGATTCCGAGCATGGTCCTAACCCGAAATACAAAAGAAAGCTCATGGACAGCAGGATAGAGAAGTACCTGGACGAGAACTTCCAGTCCTTCGTAGACGAATACGAACTGCTGACCAACGTGGACTCCCTTGCTTACGAGGAGCGCTACGACGAGCTCACCTACAGGGTCCAGCGCATCGGTCAGTATCAGAAGGACACCACCTCAAAGCTCGACGAGCTTGAAAAAAGGATAAAAGCCTTGAAATAGGTATCCTGTTATCGAGGCGTCGAACCTCAAGGACATTGAACGGGGGACGAACTGTGCTTTACACGAAGCTAAAAGGTTATGTCATCCGCACACCCAGCGGTCTGGAGCCAGGCAAGGTCAGTGACCTTGTTGTGGACCTTGACAATTGGATGATCACATGGGTCATCGTCTCTGAAGGACTTTTAAAGAAGCACGTGGCCTATCCAGCCAGTGCCATCATCTCTATGGACGAGTTCGAAAAGGTCGTCCTCATCCAGGACATGGACCCCGAGGATGAACCCGAGGAGAGCTCCACCCAGGCAAGAATGAAGGACCTCACTGGAATGAAGGTCTCCACTGTTGAGGGAGAGGACGTAGGAAAGCTCTACGATCTCGACGTCACCACCAAGCTCAAGAAGTGGAAGGTATGGAAGATCTTGATCCGAATGGGTTTCCAGGAGCGCAGGTTGCGCATATCCCCCGCAGACGTCAGGGACATCAGCGACCAGCTCATCATAGAGCCTTTATCCAACATCGCTGGTGCACTGGACGATATCGATGATGAGTAAATACCATCGTCGATAGCAGTTTCTGCTATCAAGCGATTCCCATTAGTCTTAAATAATGAGACGGGTTTATCAAACAACGCTATTAAGATAATAGAATAATCTGCACGTGAGTGAGGAGTGCTGTTCATGAAACACAGGAGGACCATCAAGCTCATTCGACCCCGCAGTGGGCCGTCAATGGTCCTTCACTTCGTCTCCCTCCTCCTTCTCATCGTTCTTCTTCTTGATATCCTTCCCACGGTCTATGCTGCAGAGAACGAACTCGCGATGACAGAGACCGCGGACTACGGTATCTATGACCGGATGGTCGAGTTCCAATCTGAGAAGGCCACCCGGATGAACAATCCTGACATCCTTGCTCAGACCAAGGAGCCTCTGGATGATATGACACCGACCATGTATCATCCCCCGAACCCTGTGGCTGGATTTGAGGTCAGAGAGGCCTCACCGGTCGATCCACGAGGGATACGACCTTTCGTCTTCAATGAGCTCGAAGGCAACAGCATGATGAACCTCACAGAGCTCCTACATTGGATCCTCCCACAGCCACTGACCGAAGAAGGTCTTGCGAACTTCTGGGTCTTCACCCGTTCCGAAGAGGACGACGAGGTCCATACTGCCTGGGAACAGGGATCGTTCAGGAGGACCCTTGTCTATCCCCGCACAAGCCTGACAAAATGGATACCCATCAACACTGACGATAATACAGCAACGGGTCCTGCTGGTGCAGATGTCAGATTGCGTTTCAATTGGGTCGTGGAACGTGCCACGGTCCAACCTCCTACGCTCATTCCGCCATCAGGTCCCACCCTGGAGATCAAGGGCGGTATCGAGCTCGAGATAGAGAGGTTGCGCAGTGAACCTTTCCAGTGCAATATCACCATCGTCAAAGGCACCAGCTACAATGATAACAATTACATCTGGACCGCCACTTTATCATACGATGAGATGCCGCAGAACTTCACGGCATACATCGGTGTGGACAAGATCCAGACCGGTGACCTGACCATGACGGTCATCAACTCCTTTTTGAACGGTGGGAACCTGTCTTTGGAGGATGTTGCTTCAATAAAGGGCCCTTATCGGGTCGAGTATGTCTCTGGCAACAACCTTGACTACATGGCGATAACTGCAGGGATCCTTCGTCTGGTCAATGAGGAGATAATCGACAAGACCTGGATGCGCGCAGAGCTGTTCCCTGCAGAGGGACTCAACAACATCCCGAGGGCGGGGGACATCTGGATAAATGCCGAGGACCCGAACGCTCCATTGGACACTCTAGAATGGCATGCCGGCTCCACCTCGATACCTTCGGCCAGACGTCCTGTGCATCTACGTTTCCACTACAGCGAAGAGGCCGAGAACCTCACTTATGCCAAGGCGGACATCAAGGACCTTCCGACCTTTGTCAATGTTACGATAAACTATGAGACCGATGAGTTCGGGCGAAACATTACCATCCTAGATTACATCGCCTCGGACCCAATAAGCGAGTTCATCTACGACGAGTATCTCTACTTCCGTGAGGACGGAGAATACGTCTTGGAGAAGTTCAACTACACCCATTTCACCATTCAGGACATTCCCCGTGCGTTCCACGTCGAGGTAACCACTGATGTCGGTCGCGATGTGACAGTGGACCGTCCCCAGAACCCAGCTTCTGGCCTGATCGAGCCTATAGTCGACAGTGTGATCCGCAGGGTCGCAGGAAGGATCTACAGTATCGGTGTGAGCATCAGGGCCATACCAATGAGCCTTCTGAACCTCCCATCTAACCAAGGGCGAACGTTCATCACTTGTTACGACAGCTACTTCGGTGATATCCGGTACGTCCAGACCAGCGGTAGATATCTGCATTCTGAAATGGACTATTTCGCTTTCTTCACAGACGATAATATCCCTGCCCTGGAGGCCAATCCGAGATTGCCAATATCACTATCTGGCCATTTCTCGTTCATAAAGCTCGTCCAGAGCGACATGCGCGGCCAGACCCAGGCACATCTAGAGCTGCAGGGTGGGTCTCCATTCTACGTGATATCGGTACACGGAAGTGACTACGTCAACATCGAGATATCGAACTTGCCCAACGTGCTAGACCTACGTGTAGGTCGCAACGCTTTCGACTTCCATACTGGAAACAAAGTGCAACAGGAAGATGGTCGTAACCAGGTCAAAGAGCTGTCCTTTACTGTAAAGAAAGGGACGAGCTATCTGCGCCTGAACATCAAGGACGTTCCAACCAACGTCTCGTTCGCTAAGTCTCCAACAGGAACTCTTAACCTCGATTGTCCAGGCGGTGAGATCGGAACCCTGGAGGTCTACCTTTCCAACGATTATCGCTATGGTATTCCACGCATCGATGGGGGGAATGCCGTCTGCTTGACACAGCAACAAGACTACGGTGCGATCTCAGCTAGAATAAACTCGCTACAGAGCCTTTCGTACAATCCGTCTTCCTCCTATGGTGTTCTGGACATCGTGCTCGCCCAGACCGGACCTCTCGCCCTGTATATGCAGGATTCAATTGACGAACTAGAGCTGAAGATGATACTGGACCCCATCCCTAACCACATCGACCTGGAGCTGCCTGGAGAGGTGGACCCGAACGTCGTAAGGTTGCCTGACACCGTCAACATCACTGGATTGCTGGAATATTCCGACGTTCTGTTCTCGCTCTCTGATATCTCGTCCGATATCATTGATATCTTTGGTAATGTGACCAGGTCCCTGATGGATAGGTTGGGCGGATTTGGTACAGACTTCTCGTTCTCCTACGACCTCATGTCGTTCTTTTCCACAATGGATGTGGTGATCTCCATCAAGCGCGGGGACTGGGAATCCCTGGGCCCAGTTGGGTGGACCCACGGTGCATCCATCCGCGCAGACCTTTCCGACGATGAGGCGATGACGCTGAACGGGAACATCTACCTCCAGGGTCTACCCCAAAAGGCCGTTGTGGATCTGTCTATGTCACCTGAGGTCATGAACATAACCCTGGACCTTATAGACTACTCTCCTGATCATCCGTGGCTTGTGTTCGATATCATGGGATTGCAGGACCAGGATACCACAGTGTACCTATCAGGTCTAGAAAAGAACATGAACCTCAGCGTAAGCGCTTACATGTACGCTGACCTGTCCGTTGGCGGAAAGATGTTCGGTGAGGCAAAGATAAACACAGAGTTCTATGGCGGTGCTCCGTTAGAGCTCAAGGAGCTCTATGTCAAGATCCGAAAGTACTCACCTATCGTCTCGATAAGGGAACTCTATCTTCCTACCATCCCATCCCACCTCAATGTGACCTTCGATGTGGAGACCGACGTCATTGTTGAATATCAGGCCTCGAAGAAGATCGAGTACCTGTTCATCAAGATGACGAAGTTCCTCAATCTCCACTGGAGCGGGGTCACAGGCATCTTCCATGATGTTCCGACCGAGTTCTCGCTGGAGATGATGCAGGACGATGAGTTCAGTCTCATGGAACCCCTGCCGATGCAGGGCCTTCCAGAGATGGACGTCATGACCAACGACGATTCCTTCGATATGTACATCTCGTTCGACGGTATCGGCGTAGGCCAGCGTGGGTTCTACGAGATTCTTCTAAGGGATGTAAATGACACTCACATGCATCTTGTGGACGGTATCTACAAGATCTACGGCGATGGTATCGGATTCCTCGTTGTCCAGGCAAGGGACCTGTCCATCATGAACGAGTACAAGATCAATTCGATGATATTGCTTGGTGAAGAGATCCGCGGCCTTGAGCTCTCTGCTCACATGATGTTCGGTATCTATCCTGTGTTCAACATCGACAAGGTGGACGGCAAGGGACTGGTCATCAATATCGATCATTCCATAACCTACATGGGCCGCACGTTCAACATACGTGCATCCATATTGGACATCGCCTATCGCAATATCGCAGGTGTCCCGGTACCCACAGAGACCCCGATCCTTACTGATACTTTCTCACTTGACATGGAGAGGAACTCAAGACATATCCTCATTCCAGCTCCACTTTCCACTCTCATACAATCGTTCTTCCCATAGGTGTGACGATGGCAAAGCCCGTAAAGAAGAAGGCCCCGAAGAAGGTCAAGTCTGGTGGCAAGGTCAGAAAGACCCCTCGTAAGCTTAGCAAGAAGGAGGTCAAGGAGGACAAGGCCATCGAGTGGGACAAGGCCCCGAAGAAGAAACGGGCCCGACCTCCGAAGCCTACCTCGAAGCAAAAGGACGAGACCATCGACTTCACCAATGGCTCCTCCGCACCTGACAAGAAGAAGCGAGGACTTCGCAGCTTCAGTCCAAAGTTCAAACGTTCCGATGACGAGGACCTGGACCAGGCCATCGTCCTGGACGACGACGTGGAGCTCGAGGTCAGACCCCAGGGATGGTGGGTGACAGGCACACCCGGTCGTAACCGTGTCATCGTTGTCACTCTCATTGTTGTCCTACTTCTGGGGATGGTCTCCGTATCCTACAACTTCATCATCCCCCGCACCGAGGTAGAGATGAGGACAGTTTACCACGAGCGCCCTGGCGGTGGTGGGACCGGAGGCGGAATAAACGTCAATTTCTTCATTGACAACCAAGGGACCGCGGAGATCAACCAGGTCAAGGTCACGCTCAAGGTCTTCAATGAGACCATGCAGCTCATGGCCAGTACGAACCGAACCTATAGCTCCGTAGCCATGAAAGGCTATAGAGAGGTCGCTTTAGCGTTCATAGGCAATCATTACGAGGATTATACTATCCAGGTATCCTGTAGCTTCCGTTCGTTCGGTGAGGCCTATGCGCGGACCTACGAGTACCGCACTGTGGAGGAGCAGATGAACCTCCACTACATCGAAGAGGTCAGCACACTGAAGCTTTAGCGCCTTTTCGAGCGATCCTGTTCAAAGATAACGTTCCTTCCTTATGCTATATTATCTAATGTACTATAATAGCGAACAGTCCGTTTATGTAATACACCGATTTCAGGTTGTAAGAATTAGTATATATATCCATACACCAAGACGGTATATAATGGGACCCTCAACTAAGTATAAGCGGAGCGACCTTTCAAAGAAGTCGACTCCTGAGCTTATCGACCTTTTGATAAAGGAGGGTATCCCAACAGACAGTGTCCGTGATAGGAGCGCGATCATCGAGGCACTGATGACCGGTGGAAAGTCCATTAAGAGTCCAGGCACTTCTGGGGGTCCCACCCTGGCCGAGGATTTCAAGAACAGGTGGAGCCGCGTCGGCACCGCTGGACTGGACACCGGCAGTTCTATGAAGGACAAGGACAAGCCTGTGGACCCTGAACCGAAGCGGTCCTCGAAGAAACAGCCAGAGTCCATGTCCCTGTCCAGTTCGCGCGAGGACCTGCACGAGCAGTCACTGAAGATGGAGCTTGGCATGACCACGTTCCTGCAGTCCATCGGGGTCAAGACCACACCCAAGTACAACGACATCACTATAGACTCCGAGTCCGACGAGGACCGCTCGTCCCTTGCCCCCAAGTCCATGTCCCTTCAGTCAAGCAGGAAAGAGTTGGCCGAGGAGACAGAGAAGATGGAGTCCGGGATGGACAAGTTCCTCTCCTCCATTGGCATAAAGCAGAAGGACGACGCAAAGACCGATGATGTCGCTGACGACCTGGTCCACCTTGGTGTGGGCAAGGAAAAGGTCGACTCTGCCTTGGGTACCAGCAAGTCCAAGGGCAAGGTCAAGAGTATTTCCCTGACACACAACCCAAGGGCCAGGGAGATAGAGCAGGCCTCCCAGGAGGACATGGACAAGGAAATGGGCAAGATGGAGACCTTCTTCTCCGGCTTCTTCCCCAAGTCCCGTCCTAGAGCCTCCGAAGAGGACAGACGCAGAAGCGCAAGACCGACATCAGTCCCAAGCTGGAAGGAGATCACATCTCAGGGGAAGGACGAGGAGAGACCACGCCCACGCAAGGGTGTCAGGGCTCGAAGAGGACTTGTCAACGGCTCTGGTCTTACCAACGGCCAGGGGCTGACCAATGGCCAGGGCTTGACCAATGGCCATGGGTTGACGAACGGTAATGGTCTCATCAACGGTGAGGGACTTTCCGGAAACCTTCGCAAGAGGATCTTCGGAAGACGCAGGAGCCTCTCTGGCTCTGGTCTCACGAATGGCACCGGCCTTGAGGACAGCACAAGCCGGCCATCCGGTCTTTTGGACAATGAGTTCAAGACCAAGAGGAAGAAGCGTGTTCGCGAGCCTTCCAAGGTCTCCAAGATGGTAGGCCTGACCAATGGGTTCGGCATAACCAACGGCTTCGGCCTTACCAATGGCTTTGGTCTGACCAACGGCTCTGGGCTCACCAACGGACACGGCCTGACCAACGGCTCTGGGCTCACCAACGGCAACGGTCTACTGAAGTATTACTACATGAGGAGGAGGACAACACCAGAGACCTCCTCTGCCTTGAGAAAGCTCGACAGGATAACCATGGTCCGCAACAGGGTCCGCAAGGAGCAGGCCTTGGCAGCGCTCGTTGTGGTCACGCTTATCTTGATACCCGTAGTGGTCTACGTCATGGGTCTTGACCCTGGCCATTACATAGTCATCGATGGCGAGTTCGATGACTGGAACGGCATCCAGATGCGAATGGATGCTGTAGACGACATACAAGACCCCGGTTCGGACCTAACTGCGTTCGCAGTTACCGATATTGGTTCCACGCTCTCGTTCTATGCGGAGTTCAAGGACGACGCTATGCAAGGTATAGTGCAACGTGTGGAAACAGGTGAACACGGGATGCCGTTCGAAGAGGACCATATGGACACTCTGTTCATCCTCCTTGACACCGACGGCGATCAGACCACAGGGTTCCCTTACCAGAACTCTGGCTGTGAACATCTCATACTCATCCAAGGACAGGGCAAGGCCGTCCAGTCCGGCCAGCATTACATCTACAAGGGCCCAGAAGAGGAGGCCCCGATGTCCACCCGAGCCAAGACCCCTATGACCACAGACGGATGCTGTGACGTCATGCCACAGCTCCCTACAGGTTCCTGGGCGAACTGGCAGTTCTTTTCCACAGTTCCTGCGGCCACCGGTGATAACAAGCTCGAGGCCATGGTGTGGGACTCTGATGTTCCGATAACAAACGCCGAAAACCTTCTTGTCTACTTCGTATCCATGTCCGAGGAAGTGGCCTTCGACCCATCCGATGGACCTGCTTCGCTCAAGGGCGGTCTGCTCTCTGTTATCGAGAGGGACCCGCTGGATTCCAACGTCCACTTCCCTGCCTCCCGTTCGACAGCAACACGCGGCGTTGTGGACCCTCTTGTGCATGATAATACTCCAATGGTGGTCCTTTCCGACCTTTCCTTGAAGGCTGCGCTGAACGATGTTGAGGTC
>JANQNL010000030.1 GCA_028279585.1 Thermoplasmatota archaeon | reverse complement strand
AAGAGGCTCCGATGGCTCCATGGAAGAAGGCGTGGAGCGACGGTCGCGAGGCCGCAGGCGAGGCCCTTGGTTCCACAGGAACGGCCATAGGAGTCTCCGCCCTCACGACCATCGCAGGCTTTGCAGTCCTGGTCCTATCACCCATCCCGGTCATCCGGACCTTCGGACTCATCTCTGCCCTTACTATCTCCTATACGTTCGTGCTTGCGCTACTGTTCGTGCCATCTGTTTTGGTATGCAGGGATGTGGTAGGTGGTCTGTTCGTAAGAAAGGAACCAGAACCCGAGCCGGTGCCCCAGAAGAGGTTCAGATAGTCAGGCCCAGGGATATGCACTGGAGGTCCTGGGCAACGATGATCTGTCCCTCTACCATTGTCTCGAGCTTTTGTTTGACCTCGACACCAGGTCCGTAATGGTGAGTAAGCATTATCGTAACGTCAGCAGGCATGGTCTTGCGCAGGGCTATGATGTCGTCCACTCCCATGTGGGCAGGGATGTTCGAGGCTTCCTGTGCCATCTCGATGACGAGCGCCTTAACTGCAGCTGCAAGTCCATCAAGGCCTGGGCAGGGACCTGTGTCCCCTGTGAAACCTACGGCCGGGGAGTCCACACCATCAACATGGATGGCATATCCGAAGGACAAGATCGTGCCATGGCAGGTACTGTATGGGGTGTAAGGTATGCCCACGACCTCCTTCTGGACCCCATGGTCTTCCTCCTTGATCTCGTGGAACTCTACTTCTACATTGTCGATGTGAGGGATGCCAGAGAATGCAAGGTCAACGATCTTCATGAGGGTCTCGGCACCCCCCTCTGGACAGACCACCTGGAGCGGCCTCTCTCGCTTCACCTTGAAGGTGTAGTCAAGAACCAGGAACGGGAACCCAAGGATGTGGTCGCCATGAAGATGTGTTATGAAGACAGCCTCTATCCCGGCAAGATCGATGCCAACCTCCTTCATCCTGGCGACACAGGTCGGTGATGGGTCCACCAGGACCTTATCGTCCATAAGGGTCGAGGAGTAGTCCATACCTTCGCTGAAGGCATTGCCGACTCCCAGGAAAAGGAGCTTCGTAGAATGGTCTGTGGTCTTGCACTCGGACATGTGTCCTACACTGACGGGAAAGAATTTAGATGTTCCTATTTCGCCTCTGGCTTCGGTGGGGGCGGAGGTGGGCTCTTGGCCTTCTCCGGGGTCGGAGGCTTCTTCTCATCAGGCTTTGGTGGTGCCTTGGCCTTGTCTGGTGGTGGTGGGGATTTAGCCTTGTCCGGGGATGGTGGAGTCTTCCCGTCGGGAGGTGGAGGGGACTTCTTGTCATCCACCTTGCAGGCCTCGTCGTCCGGTGGTGGAGGTGGACCCGGGATCAGTGTGGTCGAAAGGGTCTCCTGCTCCTCCTGGTCGGACTTAGCAAAGGGTCTGTAATCAGGGTCCTTCAGACGCTTCTCCTTGACCTCCATAGGCTCGATGCACATATGGTGCGCATACTCCTTGGACTCTCGGATGTGGAATTCCTTGACCTTCATGGCATCCCAGCGCTTGTTCATCTGTCTGACCATGAAGTTATGGGTGAAGCTGTAAACGAAGGCAACTCCGAACACCACTGGGAATGTCAGTGTGAATATCGTGAACATGAACGCTATGCAGGCGATCACCTTGAAGTGGATCTCATCATTGAGTGTCATGAACATCATAACGAAACCGACCACTGCTGAAACTCCGAGAACTCCCTGGAGGATCTCCTTGAACCTGGAGCCAAGGTAGATCACCACGATACCGCGTTTGTCGTCCTTATTAACGAACAACAGGTTCGAATCTAAAAGCGTCTGGAAAGGAACGATGATGAACGAGATCAGGGGAGGGAACAAGATGAGCGCCCGGATCAGGTTGGATTCCCTGACCGCCATGGACATGAGCTCGTCCAATGAATCCACCTGGTGGAAGGTCAAAGTGATCAGGAAGAATGCTACAAAGGAACCAGTGAGGGCGGTCTCCAGAGCGAAGTTGATGTGCGATGATATCTTCATCTTCCGCTTGCCCTTCTTCATCTTGCCCTTGATGGGTTCGTCCTTTTTGATGAGGATGAAGTTGTTTTTGAACTTTTTGAAGTATGGAGCATTGCGCATAGTGGCCAAGACGGCATACCATGCCCACACTCCGATGTATGCGAACGTGATCCACCCGATAACACCACAGCAGATATTGAATGGCGCTAGGAAGAATGGCCAGCAGATGTCACCGATGTCGTCGGTGATAAGATACAGCCCCATTGATGCCATCCAGAAACCGTTGATGGTGAGCAATAGGGTTATGAAGAGTGCAACTGACTGCCATTTGACCTTCTGTTGTGGAGGGGTATCTTCCATTTTCTCCTCTTTCTTCTTCTTCTTTGGTTTTATTATGGCGTTTATAATAACAGCAAGGATCAGAGAGCAGATGATGACTATGAAAATGAAACAACCCAGTGGGAATACCATGCAGGCCGAGAAACAGATCTCGAACGCCAAAGTGGACATGCTGTTCTCTATGTCGATGTTCGCAGAGTCTTGCAAGACCACATCACCGAACTCATCAACGACCCAGAGGATGATCTCGTACCGGTCTGCCACAGACCATGAATGCTCAACCCATATACCCTCCTGGATCTCCGTGCCATCACCGAAATACCAGAAATATCTACAGCCTGGATATTCTCCGCTTTGGCTCACGGCCTCGAACTGATAGGTCCGTTCTGTGTAGTAATGGGCCTTTGTTAGGTTATAGCCATCCCGACCAGACTCCTGATCCCTTATCATGTCCCTGGTCTCAACTTCAGCTGTAGCTGTTGAGGTTGGGTCCAATCTATCTACCTGGCTATCCTGGGGAAGGATGAACGTAACGGTCCCGAAGAAAAGTGGTAGAAGAACGAATAGGAACAGTATCACGAGCGCCGATATCCTGACCGGCCTGGGAATGGAGGATCTGTCCACGAAGCACCCCCTCGCTCTACTAAAATGGAAGTATAAATAGATTATGCGGTCCAAGCCATAGGCTTTCAACGTTGGGGTCCGGGCCAAAGATTATTAACCTCGAACAAGGTTTTGCTCAACAATGAGCTTTGAGACCGTCCAGGTCAACTGCCCAAAATGCGTCAAAGGCATCGCCGTCGAGGTCCCCGTGGACTCCGGCGACAACATGGTGGTGGAGTGTCCATACTGTTCTGATTCCTTCATCATGGAGATAGACCTGACGGAGTCCTCGTTCAAGCAGACCAAGACCTGGGAGTTCAAAAAGCGTGACCAACTGCTTCTGCCAGAACGGACAGAGACCTCAATGCAGAAGCAGAAGAAGGGACTGTTCGGTAGAAGTAAAAAACCCAAGAAGCAGAAGGTCAGAAAGCCCAAGGTCGTTCGCAAGTCGCTTCTTTCACCTAAGGCTCATGATAGGTTGCTGAAGGTGGCATCTATCATGCTCTTCGTGGTCGCCATCCTTGGTGTGGCCTCTGGTGCATTAACTGCGATCTACGGTATCACGATCCCAACACCAGAGGAGCAGCTTCAGGCAGAATCCTCCACTGTGTCTGGCTGCATCATCGAGGAGAGCACAGGTCTCGGGATCGAAGGTGTGGAGATCACCTTCTCGTCAACTGGTATCATCGCTGTTACGAACGGAGAGGGCTGCTTCTCCATTGAAGGCATACCTCGTGGTGAGGTCACTGTTACGGCTTACAAGTCAGGTTACGTGACGTACGAGGTCATGATCACAGTCAACTCTGGTACACCCAACTTCGTTGATATCGCTTTGCGAAAGGGTGATTCCACGGACAAGGACTTCGCGGACAGGACCGCGAAGACCCCGAAGACGGACATCGGCGGAACACCGTTCGTCGCATTCGTTATCATTGCCTGTGCTGCATGCGCTGCTGTGTCTGGTCTGTTCACTTTGTTCAAGGACAGATATGCCATCGCTGTGATCGGCGCGTTCCTGGCCATCTTCTCTGGTGGTTTCATTCTAGGAGCGATCCTGGCGTTCATCTCGCTTGTGATAATCATCTCGTCCAGGGACCGGTTCCGGCCGTGGATCGTGGGTAGTTTCTTTGGTAGGAAGGCTCCGTCGTAAGATTCCCCCACCTACCCTCCACCACCCCCCAAACCTCGCTGCGCTGCATCGATGTTTAGGTCGCTACGAAACTCAACCTAACATCGATGTCCAGGCGATATCAATTGCCATCGATGGGATATCGCGGAAGGAGCGATAAGTTTGCGTTACTGCTGGCATGACGAAGCAAACTTATCGAAGAGCCTCTCCCCCACTCCCCTGCTCGCTCGGCGGCACTCCAATGCTAGCTAATTAAGAATGTTAACTATCGTACAAATATCAAAATTATAATATACTGTCCCAATGTTGGGGGAACGTCCCTCTGCCCCCAGAGACGGCATCCAGCCGCCCGGAGCGTATGAAAAATGGGAGCCCTTGAAAATTATATCAAAACCCTCCAGAGCTATAACAAGATGTTCTGGATTGTTAATACTCTAGAACTTTTTGAAAGAGGTGCCTACTATGGAATGATGGCCGTGCTGGCCTATCATATGTCCTATAACCTCGGTTTGGATGTGGTCCAGATAGGTGCACTCCTGGGTATCTTAATGCCCTTGCTCTATTTCGTACCAGTAGTGTCAGCGGCAGTTGGTGAACGATACGGTTATAAAAAAGTGCTAACTGGTTCGTTCATAGTATACATCATATCCTATCTCATTCTGGCTGTGACCGGCACCATAATCCCACTTGAACCAACAGCAGCCTTCATCACATTGTTCATTCCAATAACGCTGTTGGGAGTCAGTGCAGGCGCCTTCAAGCCTATGGTGTCTGCTACCATCGCCAAGGTCACAGAGCCAGAGCAACGGAACTTCGGTTACGGCATCTACTATTGGCTCATAAACTTCGGAGCAACGGCAATGCCTTTGCTCATTGGCCTTGTTTTCATATTCCTTGTCGAGGACCTCTATTTCCTGGTGTTCTTTGGAACGGCCATCCTTCTGTTCGCTAATCTGGTAATTACAATAACCCAGTTCAAAAACCCTGCTCCACCGAACACCGATAAGGAGGTCATACCCTATGTCATCAGCCTCTTCTCGATCCTCAAGGATTGGAGGTTCACCCTTCTCCTGCTGATCTATTCAGGTTTCTGGATGATGTTCGCTACCATGCATGCGCTCTTACCACTCTATATGGTAGATTTCAGAATAATGCCAGCCTGGTTCGGTGTACCGTTCCTGGCAACCTTGAATCCCGGGACGATCATAGTTCTTGGTCCCCTGCTTGCTAAGGTGTCTGATAGGTTCAAGTCATTGCCACTTATGATCCTGGGCATGCTCATTTACCTTGCAGGCTTGTTCATCATGGGTATCTTATCGGCCAAGATCAGCCTTGGTGGAATATCAGTGTTCTTGCTCATTGGAATAATCATATTCTCGATAGGTGAGTTCCTCACCCATCCGAACTTCATATCATACGTGTCCAAGATAGCACCCCAGGACAAGCTGGCGGTCTACATGGGTCTCGCGTTCTTGCCTACAGGCATAGGTCTTACTATCGGCACATTCGGCTGGAGTGTCATGTATGAGCTTATTGCAACCAATGGTAGACCTGCGCTATATTGGTCCATAGTCGTTTGTACCGGTATAATAACAGTTTCGGCCTTCCTTCTCTATAACAAGTATGTCGCTTCAGGATTGGGTTCCGGTTCTGTCAGCGTGAAGGATGAGGCCGAAGATGGAACAACTCCCGAGCCTCAGTACAAACCACTGCCCGGGTCCAAGATAGGTAATTACGCTCTCAACTCTAGGATCACTCCATTTGCCATACTTCTGGTGATACCATTGCTCCTTGGTGCAGGGTTCATCGTCGGTGAATCGACTTACTATGGTGCAGAGTATGTAGACGGGCCAGAGACACCTGATGTTGTTCCTTGGCAGGACTACCAGGTCGTTGATGGTGCACCTGCAAGTTATGGGGACTACTTGGCAGAGAACTCTGAATATACCACTACCATGAACATCACGGAGACGAACGTTGCTTCAGTGGTATTCCAATTGAACTGGCAGGATGAACCGGACAGTAGATTGTTCGGAGTAAGGCCCCTGGACAATCAACCCGATGAGTTCAGTCTCAAGGTCGTAGCACCAGATGGTAAGTCGCACACTACGCCGGTCACTCAGAACGCACGTTCTGAGAACGGTGGAACAGGGACCGTTGAGTTAACTATCGAGTACACTCCAGGTGATGAGGACCCATATTACAATGGGACCGGAGACTATGAGATAACTGTCATATGTGGTAATTGTGGCAATCAAGAACCACAGCGTTTCGGTCTCCTTGCCCAGAACGACAACGGCAACGATTGGGCGTTGGAAGTGGTCTACAATTATTACAAGGCCCCAGAGAAGGAGTAGGAGTAAACTTTTTATCTGGCTCCTCTCCTATCTAACATAGGGCCCAACTTCATCAAATGGTTGAAGATGCCATGAAGTTGAGCGTACCCCGAACATGACATTGGAAATGTCAAATTCAGGATGGAGATAGAGATGCCCGAGGATAGGTCGGACCCTGGATTTTTGAAGGAAGCTGGGATAGTTTGGGCTAAGCTTTTGCCTATCCTTGTGGTGATCCTGCTCAATATGGGTGTCATCTCATTGATCGGCTATTTGGGTAGTACTAGATCAACACAAGACGTCTTCTACATCCCCGATCTTTGGTCAGGATTCGCAGTTCTAGGATCCTTCCTCAGTCTGATAGCGGTCGTTGTCTTCTTACCGGTCATCGGGGTTCTTGCAGAACGGTTCGGCTACAAGAGATTGATCTGGGTAGCACTCATTCTCGAGATCCTTGTTGGTATTCCAGCTTTCATAAGTTCGATGTTTCCACTGGATAATATCACGTACCTGTTCGGTATCATCCTACCCACGATCGTGACTGGTGTGAGTGGCGGAATGATAATGGTAGTTGCCTACTCCATCATCTGCCGTGAGATCGAGGGGAAAGTGAAGAACCTGGCGTTCGCAGGACTATTGGCCCTGATGACCTTTGGTATGATACCATTGTATTTCGCACTCTTCATCATCATGACACCGCTTTCCATCATCGGGTTCTTCCTGCCAGCATTGATGGGTGCTCTGGTCCTCGTAGCAGCCATCCTCTTGGCAGCTGGAGCAGGTGTTGTAACGTTCTTTTTGATCAAAACACATCCAGAGCCGGACGCGAAGTTCGACATGGTAGGGTCATTTAGTAAGGTCCTGAACCGTCCTACTTTCATTGCATTCTGTGTAGCTATGTTCATCATCTGGATGTTCATCGGCATGGAGACCCACCTCCGTGTCTCCTACATGTCCAGCTACATCATGAGCATCAACTCCATAGATGAGATGATGATCGGGTTCACTCTTGTTGGACTGGTCTCACCCATGGTGATGCTGTTCGGTTATCCGCTTGTAGCTTACATCTTCAGAAGAAAGGAACCTACCTATGTTGTCATGGTCTCTGCACTGATCTGTATCTTTGCCCTATTGTTCATGCAGATACCGAGGCTCCCATTCGTTCTGATGGCTCTTCTGGCCGTGTTCTTCGTAGGCTATGTTGCATTCTATCCGCTATTCCTCTCAAGCATGTCCAGATGGGCAGACCCAAAGGCTCCAGCTGTCACCATGTCGATAGTCTTTGCAGTTATGGTTGCCGGCGAGAGGTCGGGAGAGGCCCTTGCAGAGTTGACCACAGGGCCTTTCTATGATCTTGGTGTCCCAATGGTCCTATGGACCATAGCCCTGATCATAGGTCTTGTCGGTGTTGTTGCTTATTGGTTCTTCTCGAGGTCCATGTCCGTTCCACCATTGGATACGGGGGATGAGAAGGGTCGGACGGCACTCGAGCCAACACCTCAACTGAAGAGGATCGTGGGTTCACCTGTGACGCTTATCGTCGCAGCTGTTCTTGTGCCTGGGTTGATCCTGGGTGGGATATTCGGTGTTGCGTTCGATGTTGAAGGGATGGGTTCTTCAAGTGTCAATTCCGGAGGTGGTGGTGGTGACTGGTCAGATTTGGACTGGCAGAATTGGGAATACATTGAAGAAACAAGCCAGATCACAGGCTATTTAGACGAAGGGACTGAGGAGTTCATCGATCTCAGCATCCTTTCAAGTCATGTTGAGTCCATCACTGTAACGCTAACGTGGGAAGATGAACCTGACCAGCGGATACTTCTACAGCAAGGTGAGAACCAACCGGACGAGTTCTCATTGGACCTTACTGATGGTAACAAGTCGGTTCGGGCCTCTGCTGCTAATGAAAGAGAACAACCTGGCCTCGTCGAGGTTAATATGGCCTTCGACCTCAATGATCTGGATACGAACACTCAAGGAGAATATCTTGTGACGGTCGCCTGTGTCAATGCAGGTGATCATACACCGAGGATAGCAGGTCCACTCATGAGGAACGATACAGGAAATGAATGGTCCATGATCATCACTGTAGGTTTCTACTCCCCACCAGAACCTTGATCCAACCACTCCTCCCTCAACACATCCATCATCACCAGGTCCCCGTACTCCCCCGGCCTGTTCGGGTCCACCTCCATCTTCCTAAGCCTTCCAGCCTCTCTGAACCCAAGCTTATCGAACATCCTTTTCGACCTGTCGTTCCAATCCTGGGTAGTGATGAACACGACCCTTATTCCCTCCTCCTTGAACAGGATGTCCAGGAACATCCGCATAGCTTTGGGCCCGATACCCTTCCCCCAGTTCTCCTTCACCCCCATGAAGATACCTACCTCGCCAGCGGTAGGGTCTGCGATGTCAGGGACGAAAGAGATCCAACCCTGCGTCTCCCCCCTGTATACAACAACTGGCCTGATGACCGTGTCCTCTTCAGGGATCTCGTCCACGCTGGAGATGGGTTTGGCGTTGGGCTCGACCCGGATGAATGGCTTGTACTCTTCTACCGTCATCCAATCATGGATGGCCATGAGGTCAGAGTCCTCCATGTCCCTGATGAGCACGTCTCCATCAGCGGAAAATATCCGGTACTGTTTCACATCTTCAACCTCGTCCAAGGGGGTTCACCTACACTTGATCCTCTGAGTTACGCTTCTTGTATAGAAAATATACTACTACCTATCTCCCGGTGTGGCAATTCAGTGTAAAAACAGTATAATAAAGATTATATGGCAGGGTGAAGATATCATCTCACCCAAGTCCAGCTGGTAATAAAAATGACCGAGGAGAACAAAGAAAAAGCCGCTGACGCGGAGGACTTGAAGAAGTCTGTGGACGAGCTCCGGACCGAGGTGAAGGAGCTGAGGGAGGTCGTCAATATGCTCGTGGAGATCATAGTCAACATGGAGCAGGAAGACCAACCCGACATCGACAATCAGTACTTCCCTTTCGACTACAATCACAAGAACCTGCATCTGTCGATGTGAACTCAGTTCAGAAACCTTTTACGATGACCCAAGCTAACTTCAGAACACGCCGCACATCCGGGGGGATGAGTCATGGCTAAGCGAAAAGGGTCTCGAAGCTCTAAGCGTAGCCAGAAGGCTGAACCCGAGGTTGTGGACGAGTCTGCAGCGAGGAAGAAGGACATCGTTTACCGCATCATGTTCTTCGCAGGCCTCATCTTCATCTTCACTGGCCTGGACCTTGTAATACTGCTTTCCAAGCTCAATCGTCTAACTGGCGTTCCGTTCCTTGTGATCGGTATCATTCTTGTCTATTACTCATCCACCAAGAGGCACGGTGGTAAAGAGGAAGAAGAGGAGGATGTGGACGAGGACGAACTGGAGAAGAACCCCTACAACCAGTCCCCCCTCATGCGGCTCGTCACCTTCAATGGTAAGCTTGTCAAGTACATGTGGGCCGTGGGATTGTTGCTCATAATCCTCGACATCGGCTATACCTTCCTTATAGATCCAAAGCGCGTCTTCGCAAGCTTCGATTACGTGGTCCTGGCCATAGGCGGGGCGATCTTCCTTTACAGGTTCATCCCAAAGGACATGGGGACAGAGCGGGACTTTGCGCTCATCCTTCTGGTCATGCTGTTCTTCATCCTGGTCATGCCGACGATGATCTCTGCGCAGATGACAGATGAGGTCATCAACGAGACCAACTCCCCGCTGGTCAAGACGTTCCTTGTAGGCCCAATGCTCTGGGCCCTTGGGATCCTTGGCATCACGGCTGAAGCTTCTGGAGCCATCCTACGATACGAGCTTCAGAGTGGAGGCTTTGAGGAGGTCGCTATCTCACTCTCATGCTCTGGCATCTACTCCTTATCACTGTTCATCTCTGGATTCGTAGCATACCTCCTCGTCGAACGCAAGAAGTTCGGTCTCCCAGAGTCCCTGTTCCTGGTCGGTGGCGTCCTCATCGCCTACGTTGGCAACCTCATCCGGATGGTGGCCATAGTCATGATCGGCTCCCACTATGGAGAGGAGGCTTTCCTGACCGCCCATGCATACCTGGGTGAGGCCATATTCGTTGCGTGGATCGTGCCCTTCTGGGGGATACTCTTTGCAGCAATGTGGTACATCGACAAGAAGAGGGAAGGATCTGCTGTGGCCGACTCCGAATAAATGGCGTCTGGAAACATGAAGAAAGGGTTTTCTTAACATAAAATCCGACGAAGAGAGGTCGTTCGATGCTATATTCACATGATCTACCATTTGCATCGAACGATTTTTCCTTACCAAGGTGTCGGATTTCTCTAGTTAAGAAAACCCTTTATAACCTTACGTTGTTCCTGCCGCCATGTATGGCTCCCGCGATCAACTTATAACAGGCATAGAGGAACTGGACAACATCCTCAATGGCGGTATTCCCCAGGGCAACGTGGTCCTCCTAACAGGAACCTGCGGAACTGGAAAGACCACCATCTCCATGGAGTTCCTGGTCAAGGGAGCCCTCCGCGGAGAGAACGCAGCCTTCATCTCGGTCACAGAACCCTCTGTGAAGCTTCTGGAGAACATGCGGACCTACGAGTTCTTCGATGAGACACTCATCGACGAGTCCAAACTGTTCCTGCTGGACCTGTCAGTGGTCTACAGGAAAATGGGCCTACTTACAGAGGACCACTCCATCGAGGACATCGACTCCCTCCTTGCAGCGTTCAACAACGTCGTTAGAGCACTGGACATCAAACGTGTGGTCATCGACTCCATCACAGCTATCTGCAATAGGCTCAAGGAGAAGTCCAGGATCCGCGACTTCATCTTCAACCTCGCAAAGAGCCTCACAAACCAAGGAGCCACCACCATACTGATCTCCGAGATCGGTGCGTCAGCCTCTGACTACTCCGTCTACGGAGTTGAGGAAGCTGTCGCGGACGGTATCATTCTCCTTGGGAACATGGAACGCAGAGGCGACCTCATCCGGACCATGCAGGTTGTAAAGATGCGAGGAACATCGCACTCCAGGGCCAAGTACGTCATGGACCTGACACCGGATGGAATGCATATGGTCCCACTTCTTAAGTGGGGCACAGAGGGGGAGGACATATGAGCTTCACATCAGACCTCAAGAGCACGCTTGCCGATCTGCCAGAGTACTCGGTCATATCCATGAGGGTGGACACCGACAACTACTTCCCGGCCATCATCACGACCCTGGACACAATGGTCGAGGAGAGGGACTTTGGCGGTGTCTACGTAGCATCCACAAGACCTGCAAAGGCCATTCTCCACAGGGTGGAGCAGAAGAAGATCACAGCCGAGGACATCATGTTCGTGGACTGCATCACATACTCGATAGGCGGGACAGCCAAGACCACCGAGAACATCTCGTATGTGGAGTCCTCGACCATGCTTGAGAACGTGATGCTCAAGACCACCTATCATGCATCCAAGTTGGAGATGGACCAGAAGTTCGTCATTTTCGACTCATTGAACTCCCTGGCCATCTACAACGACTCCAAGATCCTTTCGGAGTTCTTCCATATCATAGTGAACAAGCTGAGGACCAAGGACGTATTCACTATCGTCCTCTCTGTGGGCCACGACGCCCCGGGAGAGGTGGAGAGGCTTCTGGACCTGATCTGCGACGAGACCCTGGACCTACGCCGTCCACTAAAGGAGGAGGGATAACATGGTAGAGAGTGTCTCAATAGGTATCGAGCGGCTTGACAGGATCCTATTGAACGGTATCCCGAAGGGATACACCATCGCTGTAAAGGGAACCCCAGGTTCAGGTTTCGAGCTCTTTGCCAAGCAGTTCATGTCCCAGGGCTCGGGCGTCGAGAACCGAGTCTACCTCTCGACCTCCGAGGGTTCAGAAGAGGTCAAGGGCATAATGAAGAGATACAACTGGCCTACCGACATGGAGGTCATCGACGTTGCGACCCAGTACTTTGAAAAGGTCCTTCTGAAGGAGCAGGAGACCGCAAGGCTCAAGCGCGATGGACTCACCGTCGCCCAGCTTCTGGAGATGGCAACGGTCAAGGATTACAAGGCCGACAAGATAGACTTCCTCGAGGATCTTTCCTTCGAGGTCACATCACTACAGCCTCCTTTCAGGACAGTAGTGGATTCACTGGACTTCTACCTGGAGCACTACTCCGTGGACGAGGTCCTTTCAGTGGTCCGGACCATCAAAGCGCACACCCACTACAATAAGGGTGTGAGCCTGATAACAATGGTCCAGGACATGCACGGAAAGAACGTGGAGAACGCCATCGACGCTATCGTCGATGTGGTCATCGAGATGTATGTGAAGCAGATCGCGTCCGAGTTCGAGAACCAGCTCATTGTGAGGAAGGTCAGGAACTATCCTGATAAGACCGCTGTGATGACATACACCATCGACGAGCACAAAGGAATCACTCCAGAGATGGTCAAGAGGGTGGCTTAAGATGGATATGCTCTGTCCCCTGGATTTCAGGTACGGTCGCGACGAGATGAAGAAGGCCCTTTCAGAGGCCAGAAGGTTAGAGAGCTGCCTCAAGGTCGAAGCAGCTCTGGCCAGGGCCCATGCCAAGGTCGGCAACATCCCACAGGAAGCTGCAGACGAGATAACC